>NZ_JBCPGE010000005.1:0-6813 GCF_040914025.1 Ruminococcus sp. RTP21484sp1_RTP21281st1_A8_RTP21281_210402 | reverse complement strand
GTGTAAAGAGTGGAGAATGCGTGCTTCAGGAGCTGGCTCACCGTCTTGGAGTACATAACATCCGTTTTCAGAATACAAGAGAGCAGTATGAGATTGATGACAGTTCACCATCTCTGATCCGTGACCCGAACAAATGTATCCTCTGTGGTGACTGTGTCCGTGCCTGCGAGGAGCTTCAGGGAATTGGAGCATTGAACTTTGCATACCGTGGAACAGAGGCTATTGTAATTCCCGCGTTTAATAAGAAAATCGCAGAAACCCAGTGCGTAAACTGCGGACAGTGCCGTGTATATTGTCCGACAGGTGCCATTTCCATTAAAACGCATATGGATGAAGTCTGGGAAGCTCTTGCAGATCCGGATGTACGTGTAGTAGCACAGGTTGCGCCGGCAGTTCGTGTTGCGGTAGGTGATCATTACAGTCTTCCGAAGGGACGGAGCGTTATGGGCAAAATTGTCAATGCACTCCACAGAATGGGATTTGACGAGATTTATGATACTGCTTTCAGCGCCGATCTTACTATTATGGAGGAGTCAGCAGAATTTCTAAAAAGAGTTGAGAAGGGGGAGAAGCTTCCACTTCTTACCTCCTGTTGCCCTGCATGGGTGAAATTTATTACAGACCAGTATAAGGATTATATCCCGAATTTGTCTACCTGCAGATCCCCACAGGGAATGATGTCTGCAGTTATTAAAGAATACTTCCGTGATCCGGAGAATGCCAAGGGTAAAAAGACCGTTATGGTATCTATTATGCCATGTACAGCCAAGAAGGCTGAGGCAATCCGTCCGAACAGTTTTACTGATGAGAAACAGGATACGGATATTGTAATTACAACCACAGAGCTGCTGCGCATGATCGATAACTTTGGCCTTGATTTTGCACAGTTAGAGCCTGAAGCATGTGATATGCCATTTGGATTTGGCTCCGGCGGAGGTGTTATTTTTGGTGTTACCGGCGGTGTTACAGAGGCGGTTCTCCGCCGCTTAAGCCCGGATCATTCCAAGGAGACCATGCAGGAGATTTCTGAGTGTGGTGTCCGTGGAGATGAGGGAATCAAAGAATTCACAGTTCCATACAAGGGAATGGATATCAATGTATGTGTGGCCAGTGGTCTTGCCAATGCAAGAACCGTTATGGAACGTGTAAAGAACGGCGAAGCAAACTATCATCTCATTGAAGTAATGGCATGCCGCCGTGGCTGTATTATGGGCGGTGGCCAGCCGGTACGGGCCGGTGACAGAACCAAAGCTGCAAGAGCGAAAGGTTTGTATAATGCTGACAATACTATGCTGATCAAGAAATCCGATGAGAACCCTATGGTTCTGGAACTGTATCAGGGACTGCTCAAAGGTAAAGAACACAAACTGCTCCATAATGATTTCTATTGATGCTGAAATATAGTAGCTGGACAGGCAATAATATGGTGCGCAAGAGCGCGCTTGAAAAGGCTCTTGAAAGCGGCTGCGTCAGCCACCGTAACCACCGCTACGCCTTCTTCCTCCGCCTTGCATATGAAGAGATCATCCTGCGTCAATATAGCAGAAACTTAATTTTCGATGTACAAGTATAATAAAAAGCCCGACTGCATATTATTTAGAGGAAGAGTATAAGCATTACACTGTAAACAAATCTTGCAGACCTTTAAATAATCAGGCAGGAGGGCTTTTTTGTATGGAAAATTTTCAGGTTTACCGTGATATACAGGCCAGAACCGGAGGCGATATATACATAGGCGTTGTAGGCCCTGTACGTACAGGAAAATCAACATTTATCCGCAGATTTATGGAACTGGTGGCTTTGCCCGGAATGGATGAAAAAATGCAGAAAGAGGTCAGGGACCAGCTTCCATTAAGTGGTTCCGGAAAAATGATCACAACTGTGGAACCCAAATTTATCCCAAAAGAAGCTGTATCAGTTGATCTTGGCGAAGACAGGAAGGCGAAAGTGCGGCTTATCGATTGTGTTGGTTTTCTTGTAAAGGATGCTGGAGGAAACGTTGAGGATGGTAAAGAGAGGATGGTAAAAACGCCCTGGTTTTCCAGGGCAATCCCCTTTCATGAAGCTGCAAAAGCGGGAACAGAAAAGGTTATCCAGGAACATTCTACGATCGGTCTTGTGATCACCACCGATGGAAGCTTTGGAGAAATAGCAAGGGAAAATTTTGTTCCGGCCGAGGAACAGACTGTGGCTGAATTGAAAACACAGGGAAAGCCATTTCTCATTGTAGTAAACTCTCAGTTTCCCTATAAAGAAGAAACCACTCAGATGGTTAACGGGCTTCAGAAGAAGTACCAGGTACCAGTTGTTGCGGTTAACTGTGAGCAGTTGAAAAAAGAAGATGTCGCATTGCTCCTGGAAAAAATCCTATATGAATTTCCCATTACCCAGCTGCAGTTTTTTATTCCCAAATGGGTGGAAATGCTGCCTGCAGACAGCGAATTGAAAAGCCAGATCCTTTCCCAGATTAAAGTGTGCATGAAGAAGCTTTTACACATTCGTGATGTTACCAGGGAATCGGTAAAACTGGAAGGTCCTTATGTACAGGATACTCTTCTGGATCACGTAGGTCTTTCTGATGGAACCATTCAGATACGGCTTCAGATAGATGATAAATATTACTATAAGATGCTTAGCGATATGAGTGGAATTCCCATGGAAAGTGAGTATGAGCTGATCCATACGATGAAGGAGCTTGCTGCAATGAAGGAAAAGTATGTAAAGGTTAAAGATGCCCTGGATGCAGTAAATAGCAGCGGTTACGGTGTAGTGGTACCAGAGCTTTCCCAGATTCAGCTGGAAGAGCCGGCTGTGATCCGCCAGGGAAATAAATATGGTGTGAAAATTAAATCAAAGAGTCCGTCTATTCATATGATCAAAGCAAATATTGAAACTGAAATTGCTCCGATCGTAGGTACGGAGCAGCAGGCAAAAGACTTGATTACTTATATTGGAGAAAGTGATGCAAGAGGAGAGAGCATCTGGGAGACGAATATTTTCGGGAAATCCATTGAACAGCTGGTACAGGATGGCATCCGCAGCAAGCTGACCATGATCAGCGAGGAAAGCCAGGTGAAGCTTCAGGATACCATGCAGAAAATCGTAAATGACAGTAAAGGCGGTCTTGTGTGTATTATCATATAGGTATTTTTATGAAAAAAGGCAGTATTGTTATAAGCACTGCCTTTTTTTATATATAAAATACTTTATGGGTACTTACCAATATACGGAAAACTGTGGTGCTTCCCTTTCCTTATCAAAGATTATTTATATCCATGTTCTTTTTTCCAGCGCGCCAGATATTCCACCTGTTCCTCGTCTGAAAGAAACTGTGAATAAGGATCATTTCCCGCCGCAACACAACAGAAAAGTACAAGCAGCTGCAACGCAAAAAATAAAACAATAAGTAAAATTACAGGCAACATAAAAACCTCCTTGTAAAGTTTATATAAAAGTCTTTACGAAAAAGTTAATTTTATACATCCATTTTTGGAAAACATGAAAAACCCAGTGTTTATGCGGGTTCGCGGACTTTTGTACCTATCGTAAAATGCCGCAAAATATCGTATTTTGGTGTAAAAATGGTGTAGTAAATGGTGTAGTAAAAAGGAAAATCGAATTGAACTTATAAGAGCATTAGCGGAGAAATCTACTGGTGCTCTTTTTATGTATATGTGCTCCTTTGGCAGTAAATGATATGGTTATAGTACGGATTATATGAAAGGCTGGCGAACACCATAGATAAATACTGCCCCGACTGTAAAGAAAAATTGAAGCGATATGATACTGTAAAACGAATTGTAAGAGGGAAGGATCATTCCCAAAAACTCGTTGCCATAGAACGTTATAAATGCCCGAAGTGCAAAACAATTCATAGAGATCTTCCAGAATATTTATATCCCTTTAAGCATTACGAGTCAGATATTATAGATGGAGTGATAGAAGGATTCATCAGTCCAGAGACTTTAGGCTTTGAAGATTTCCCTTGCGAGGAAACAATGAAACGTTGGAAGAAGCGGGGCATTAAACCAAGATTATGATGGAAAATTTTTCCACCGACTTTGTTTTAACATTTTCTAAATTCTAACCTAGAATAGAATTTAGAAGGAGGTAATACTATATGGGAAATATTATAAGAGCTGAAGTATCTGAAAGTAATCCATATTGGATTGAGAAACATCGTTATTACGAGCTGAAGCATTTTTGTCTTCAATATCCAACATGGAAAAGAAACTATGTATCACTAGATGGTCTGTCTAGTCGTTCTGCTAATTACGTGGCAGTTATAGCAAACAGCACAGTATGCGATCCGACTGCAAAAATCGGAATGCTGAAATCATATTTTTCAAAGCGTATGGATATGATAGAGAAAACGGCTGAGCGGACAGATACAGAATTGGCTAAGTACATATTAAAAGGCGTAACTGAGGGATGGTCCTACGATATTATTAAAGCTAGATTAGAAATCCCATGTTGTAAAGACTCGTATTACAACTTGTACAGACGATTCTTTTGGCTGCTAAACAAGGAACGGGGATGAAATTGCGCGATAAAAACAACTCCTATTATGAAAGGAGAGTGGTATTTATGAAGAATATTATCATTAACAATATTGACAAAATAACAATTGGAGTTGCAATATTGTCAATAAGCGGATTGTTGTATATTGTTAAAGAACTTAGTAAATATGACTGTTAATAGATTGAGCCAGCAATGGCTCTTTCTTTTCGCAAAGTTTACAAGGGCTAGTATGAAAGAATAAAACATTTATTTGAAAGGAGCTTTTTATGGAAACTAAAACAGAAACCAAAACTAGAAATTCATTCAAAAAGTTTATTTGCGACAACATTAATACGATTGTAGTATCGAGTCTTACTTTAGCAGGAGGATGCGCAGTTGGTTATGCTTTCGGGCATACGAAAGGTATCAGACTGGGGCAAGGAGAAATACTCACTAAGATTGTATCAAAAAGTTGCGGAGATGGACTTATTATGAATAATTCGAAGTTAGGTAGTTATATTTTCACAGCAAAGAAACTCAATTGATAATGCAAGTTTTTAGATTGAGTCTTAGAGAAATCTAGGGCTCTTTCTTTTATTCTAGATTAAAAACAGTACGGAGGCTACCACGAATCGTGTTATTTTGATAACTGAAATATTGACGGAGAGGAGGTGTAGCAGATGGAACTCATCATTTTATTGATAGGTATTCTTATTGGATTACTCATTGAGCGATACATATTTCAAGAAAAGCCAATTGGTTCGCTTCGAGTCGATCATTCAGATCCGGACAGCGGACCATATTTATTTCTTGAATTAGATCCTGGCGGAGCAAATGAGATTTATAAGAAGCAGCGTGTTTCATTGCGAGTGGAAATTAAGAATTATATTTCGCACAAATAGCACGTCCTATTATGAAAATCAATAATTTATCTGAAAGGAGATATCAGAAATGGATGAAAAGAATATTGAAGAATTATTGAGTGAGGAAATTGCAAGACAGATTAAGGGGTTATCTGAATTTGCATCCGGAAGTAAAGAAAAATCAATGGCAATTGATGAATTAGCTACACTTTACAAGCTAAGAATCGAAGAGAACAAAAGCGAATGGGATGCTGATGAGAAGTATAATTCTCGTGTTGCTGATAATGAGGCAAAGGAGCGAGATGAAAAACTTAAACAGCGGCAGATCGACGAGCAGGTTAAAGATCGATATTTCAAAGCTGGTATTGCTGGAGCAGAGCTTCTGTTACCATTGATATTCTATGGCATCTGGATGAATAAAGGATTCCGATTTGAAGAAACTGGAACAATTTCATCACAGGTATTCAGAAACTTAATCAACCGTTTCAGACCAACCAGGAAGTAAAAATTAATGTTCAAAGCGTCGAGGGCAATGGTACAAGCCCTCTTCGTTTTACGCGTCAAAATCATTGGCTACTATGAAAGGAGATGAAATATATGAGAAATATTTATATTGAAGTACCAACAACTACAAATGAGGTGATGATGAGCATACCTTACAGAAACGATGAACTATTGGGAAAAATTCATGTAATCTTTACAGAATTGGATGAATCCAAGGTTCGCATCGTAACTGTTCGAGCTAAAGACAGTGAAGACGACAAAGACTGGTCGATTCAGAGTAAACAGGTGATGAGCAAAAATATGCGAACTGTAGAATTCGATTTCGATTTCAGAGATGACGATGGAATAAAACTTCACGTTTCAACGAAAATAATGCTCTCATACAGTCACAGATGCATAATGGTTGACTGGTAAACTTTGATGGAGATGCTTACAATTATGTTTGCATCTCCTTTTATTTTTTGCGTGAAATTTACAAGGACTATTATGAGAGAATAAAGCTTTATCTCTTGACCAAAATAATACCGACGGATATACTGTGATATACAGATATGTACGACGGTCTATATGCGAAAGGAGATATTTAGCTATGAGTATTTTTAATGAAGAACTTATCAATTCTATGAAAACTGGCAAATACATTTGTCATGAGTGCGGAAATTTAATGGAATTTGAAGATGAAAAGTGGCGGGACACTTTAGTGTGCCCGAATTGCGGTCATAGCGTAGATTTAGATCACTATGGCTGTGAAGGAGAAGAAGAATATGAAAGTTTATATCCGACACTGGAAGAAGTCATAGAGTCCGATAAGTAAATACGTATAAGCTAAAAGGAAGAGTCTTGGAGAAATCTGAGGCTCTTTTCTTTTTGCGTGTGTCCAGCAAAGCTGGACTACACTTGCCGGTGTAAGTCCGGTCACGGTAATCGCCAGTGAGCCGTGTAGTTA
>NZ_JBCPGE010000059.1:0-25147 GCF_040914025.1 Ruminococcus sp. RTP21484sp1_RTP21281st1_A8_RTP21281_210402 | reverse complement strand
GTCTTGTCGTCGTGCCCGCCTCCGTGCGGGCATTTTTCAATTCAAGAGAGCGCCACAGGCGGTCTTTCCTATAAAGCAAAAAAGTTTCTGTTCACTCCGTGACCAGTAACCCAGAAAACTTAGTTTTTAAAGCTATGGATCGGAGCTGGAATTCTTCCGCCTCTTGCCACAAACGCATCACAGGAGAAATTATTTACCGGCATGATTGGTGCATAGCCAAGAAGACCACCGAATTCTACTGTCTCTCCTACTCCTTTTCCGATAACAGGGATCAGACGGACTGCTGTTGTTTTCTGGTTCACCATTCCAATTGCTGCTTCATCTGCAATAATGCCGGAAATGGTGGATGCCTTCGTATCACCTGGTACTGCGATCATATCAAGTCCCACAGAGCATACGCAGGTCATAGCCTCTAATTTCTCAATGGTAAGGGCACCTGCTGTTACCGCATCGATCATTCCCTGATCCTCGCTGACCGGAATAAATGCACCACTCAAGCCTCCAACTGCTGTGGAAGCCATTACACCACCTTTTTTTACCTGGTCATTTAACAGGGCAAGAGCTGCTGTAGTTCCAGGTGCACCGGCTCTTTCAAGACCGATTTCTTCCAGGATCTCAGCCACACTGTCACCGATTGCAGGAGTAGGCGCAAGGGAAAGATCCACAATTCCAAATGGAACGCCAAGCATCTTGGAAGCCTCCCTGGCAACCAGCTGACCTACACGGGTTACCTTAAATGCAGTTCGTTTGATCATCTCACAGAGAGTTTCGAAATCCTCTCCTCTTACTTTCTCCAGAGCGGTTTTTACAACACCTGGACCACTGACGCCAACATTAATAATACTGTCAGCTTCTGTAACGCCGTGGAAAGCACCTGCCATAAACGGGTTGTCATCCGGCGCATTGCAGAATACTACCAGCTTGGCACAGCCAAGGGAATCCTGTTCTTTGGTTGCCTGAGCTGTTTCCAGAATAATCTCTCCCATAAGCTTCACGGCATCCATATTGATTCCAGTCTTTGTGGAACCAACATTCACAGAACTGCATACCCGCTCTGTACTGGCAAGCGCCTGCGGAATAGAACGGATCAGAAGCTCCTCTGCCGGTGTCATTCCCTTACTTACAAGAGCTGTATATCCACCAATAAAGTTCACTCCCACCTGCTTGGCAGCTTTGTCCAGGGTCCTGGCTATTGTTACAAAATCATCTGTAGTTTTGCATGCAGCACCCCCAATCAGACCGATTGGTGTAACAGAAATTCGTTTGTTTACAATTGGAATTCCGTACTGTGCTGATATTTTCTCACCAGTTGCCACCAGATCTTTGGCATATGTGGTAATTTTGTTATAAATTTTTTCGTTTAATTTCTCAAGATCGCTGTCAATACAATCCAGCAGGCTGATTCCAAGAGTAATGGTACGTACATCCAGATTCTCCTGCTCGATCATTTTGTTGGTCTCATTCACCTCAAATATATTAATCATAGCATTCGTATTCCTTTCTATGGATATATCACCTACAGGCGACATTTTTGTTAAATGAAAGTCCGATGGATGGGACTTTCATTTCAAATTCGATGCATTACGTTGAAAATATCCTCATGCTGACAATGGATCACTACGCCGATCTCATCCCCGAGAGCAGCCAGTTCTTTGGAAAGAGTTGCAATTTCCTTGTCTGAAGCACTGGTATCTGCTACCATCATCATGTTAAAATATCCCTGTACAATCGTCTGGGAGATATCCAGAATGTTAACCTGATTCTGGGCAAGATAAGTACATACCTTTGCAATAATACCAACGGTGTCATTTCCTACTACTGTGATAATTGTTTTTTTCATGATACTCCTCCTGTATTTGGGTCTGCAGCCCATTTTGACTGTCCCAGGGAAAATACAGCTTTAAGTTTTCCCTGATCTGTATATAAAAACTGAACCTGTATTTCAAATATAGTTTTGTTTCTTTACTGTAAATTATCTCCTCTACAATACAACCACATCTGAAATACTGTCCCGTTTCGCAACCTGAATCTGAAAATCTTTTGATCTATATGGATTATCT
Organism: Ruminococcus sp. RTP21484sp1_RTP21281st1_A8_RTP21281_210402; assembly: GCF_040914025.1. Lineage (NCBI taxonomy): Bacteria > Bacillati > Bacillota > Clostridia > Eubacteriales > Oscillospiraceae > Ruminococcus > Ruminococcus sp. RTP21484sp1_RTP21281st1_A8_RTP21281_210402. Next base: position 23,087 of record NZ_JBCPGE010000059.1, on the reverse strand, counting down.
CCAAGAGTTACCTCTGAGCACACAGTCTCATAGGCAAGAGCCTCATAGTTGTTTTCTTTGCTTAAATGTCCAAGAAAAACAGCTTTCATGTCATCATGCAAAAGCCTGCAAAGCAGCTTTCCTGCATTTTCATTGGAAAGATGTCCCCTGTCGCCTAAGATACGCTGTTTCAGATAATAGGGATAACTTCCCACCTGAAGCATACGGATATCATGATTTGCCTCCAGCAAAAGAGCATCCAGATTTTGTAAATTATCTACTATGTAATCGTTATATTTTCCAAGATCTGTGGCGATTCCAACTGCCTTGTCTTCACACTCAACCCGGTATCCTACCGGCTGTGCCGCGTCATGTGGAATAGAAAAAGGATGAATGGTCAGATCCCTGATATGAAAATCCTGATCCTCCACAATCTCATGAAAAGTGTCTTCCGGAAAATTCTTCATATTCTTCATTCTGCTGATTGCATCTGCAGTTCCACCTGTAGTATAAACCGGAATGTGGTATCTGCGTGCCATCACCCCCAGACCGCTGATATGATCGGAATGCTCATGAGTGACCAGAATCGCATCAATGTCCCTGCCAGTAAGTTCCAGCTGGTTCAGTCCCTGCTCGATCCTTTTGCCGCTTATTCCTGTATCTACAAGAACATGGGTTTCTTCTGATCCCACATAAATACAGTTTCCGCTGCTTCCACTGGCAATGCTACAAAGTCTCATTTCTTCTTACTCCTTCATCTATCTGCTTCCAGGTTTTTTCCACATTTCCGTTATTTTCTACAACGAAATCTGTATGGGCTCGAAAATAATCTTCGCTGGCCTGATTTCCGATAATTCCAAGAGATTTTTCCCTTGTATAGCCTCGGTTTTTCATCAGGCGCTGAATGCGGATTTCCTCATCTGTATGAATATACCATACTTCATCACAAAACTCCTGGTAATGTTCTTCCAGAAAAAGTGCAGCTTCCACAATGCATAGCTTCCGTCCCTTATTCTTCTGTTCCTCCAGGCTTTTCAGGATATATCTTTTTACAGCCGGATGAATTATTCCATTTAGGCGGCTCAAAAAATCCGGTTGCTCAAATACTACATCGGAAACCCTCTTCCGGTCAATAGTTTTATCGTTTTTTATCACATCTTTCCCAAACAGATCAATCACTGGCTGATAACATTCCTGTCCCGGAGCCATCACAATATGTCCCACTTCGTCAGCCTGTATAACAAAAGCATTATATTTTTTCTCAAGATAAGCAAGCACCGTACTTTTTCCGGCACCAACTCCTCCTGTAATACCAATTGTCTTCATTTGTCCTATTCCTTACTGCTTCGATTTCACCTGGTAATTATGAGGTGCAAACTATTTTCTTCCTCAATCCTATTCCAGACATAGCTCTGATTCTACTTTGCCTCGTACCAGTTATTCCCCTGATGCATATCTACTTCCAGCTCCACTGCCAGATTGGCTGCACCCTTCATTTCCTCTTCCAGAATTCTTGATACCTGAGGGATTTCATCTTTCCAAGTCTCGATCAGCAATTCATCGTGGACCTGAAGCACCAGTCTGGATCTCAGTTTCTCATCCAAAAGACGTTTATACACACGATTCATGGCAATTTTGATAATATCTGCGGCAGTTCCCTGAATTGGCGAGTTCATGGCAACACGCTCGCCAAAGGATCTCTGCATAAAATTGCTGGATTTCAGTTCCGGAACCGGTCTTCTTCTGCCAAACATAGTGGAAACATAGCCTTTTTCTTTTCCCTGCTCCACAAGTCCATCCAGAAATCCCTTTATGCTTGGATAGGTCTCAAAATATTTCTGGATATAAGCGGCAGCCTCTTTTCTTGTAATACTAAGATCCTGGCTAAGACCAAAAGAGCTGATGCCATATACAATGCCAAAGTTTACCGCCTTGGCATTTCGTCTTTGCAGAGGAGTGACCTCCTCAAGCGGAATATGAAAGACCTGAGACGCTGTCAGTCGATGAATATCTTCCGCCTCCCTGTAAGCCTTGATCAGCTTTTCATCCCCGGACATGTGAGCCAGAACACGCAGCTCAATCTGTGAGTAATCAGCATCCAGGAATACAAATCCAGCTTCCGGTACAAATACTTTGCGGATCAGTCTTCCAAGCTCCATTCGGACTGGAATATTCTGAAGGTTTGGCTCTGTACTGCTGATTCTGCCAGTGGCAGTTATGGTCTGGTTAAAAGTGGAATGGATTCTTCCATCCTTCTCGATTACGGCTCCAAGACCGTCTGCATAAGTGGATTTCAGCTTTGTAAGCTGACGATATTCCAAAATATCATTTACGATTGGATTCTCTGATGCCAGTTTCTCTAATATATCTGCGGATGTGGAGTAGCCGGTCTTCGTTTTCTTTCCTCCCGGAATAGCCATTTTTTCAAAAAGGATCACACCAAGCTGTTTCGGAGAATTGATATTAAATTCTTCTCCTGCCTGCTGCCAGATCAGCTTTTCCAGTTCATGAATGCGGACAGTCAGCTTTTCACCATAATTTTTCAATTCTTCTCCTTTTACTTCGATTCCCCATTTTTCCATGGAATCTAACGTAAATACAAGAGGAAGTTCAATCTCTGTGTATACCTTCCACATACCTGTTTCCTGAAGCTTCGCTTTCAAGGGGGCTCTGGTGGCAAAAGCGGTATACGCCATATAGCATGCCAGATGTTCCAGTTCCGGCATATCCTCCTCCCAGGCCTTTTTCAGGGATATTTTTCCCAGAAGCTCTTCTTTTCCCGGAAGGAGCTTCCCATCCAGATAATCTTTTGCAAGCTCTTCATAAGTATAAGTACTTTTCAAAGGATTCAGAAGATAAGCTGCAATGCCACAGTCAAATACGTTTGCATCGGGTGTTAGATCAGCACGCTTGAGCATGGTTTTTACGTCCATGGAACAAACTGTGGTAGACTTCCCCAGCCTGCCGATCTTATCACTTAAATAAGCTGCTGTTACCATTCCCTCCACAGGAACATAATACATTTCATCTTCCCCTAATGCCAGACCAGCTCCATAGACACCTTCTTTATCCCAGAGAAGCGCTATTCCCACAGCTTCTGCCTGTCCCGCTTTTTCAAAAAGTGCCTCACAGCCCTCCAGATCATTGCAGATGAAAAAATCCTGTTCTATTGTATTTTCATTCACTTCAGCCGGATCAAATTTCATCAGAAAATTCCGGAAATCCAATTTTCTGCATAGCTCGTAGGCTTCCTTTGTAAAAATATTTCCTAACTGGAATTTCTCCTGTTCAAATTCTATGGGGCTGTTTGTACAAATAGTTGCAAGCTCCTTACTCAGCTGGGCCATCTGGTAATTTTCCCTCAAAGATTCTCTGGCCCGCTTTTGTGAAATCTCTTCCACATGGGAAAAAGCATTTTCTATGGAGCCATATTCTGCAAGCAGCCTGGTGGCTGTCTTCTCTCCGACACCTGGAATTCCAGGAATATTGTCGGCAGCATCACCCATAAGAGCCTTTAATTCTATAACCTGGGCAGGAGTAACCAGATACCGCTCCTGCACCTGGTCTTCCTTATAGTCTTCTATAACAGTCTGCCCTTTTGCAGTCCTTGGCAGACGGATCATGGTTTTCTTAGTCGCCAGCTGTAAAAGATCACGGTCACCGGAAAGAATGATTACATCCATACCTTTTTCTTCACCTTTTTTCGCCAGCGTACCAAGAATATCGTCTGCTTCAAAGCCTGCAAGGGAAACTGTGGCGATTTCCATCTTTTCAAGCATCTCTTTCAAGAGCGGAATCTGTTCCTTTAGTTCCTGAGGCATGGGCTTACGTGTACCTTTGTATTCTGGGTATTTCGCATGGCGAAAAGTCGGCTCACTTCTGTCAAATGCCACTGCCAGATATTCCGGTTTCTCTTCTCCCAGCACTTTAAACAGGATATTTAAAAAGCCATAGACAGCACCTGTATGCAGACCTTCTGAATTAGTCAGATCCGGAAGTCCGTAAAATGCCCTGTTTAAAATACTGTGACCATCTATCAGTAAAATTTTCTCACACATATAAGCCTCCTGTACCGTGTTTCCTATAATACCTGCATAATAATATAAATCAAAAATCCACCCAGTCCAGCAATCAACGCACAGAATCCCATTCCACTCAGCGCGCGGCGGAATCTCATCTTCAGTATATAATGCTTGGATTTACGAATATCTTCTTCCAGAAGCTCCCGAAGATCCAATGAGGAATCTCTGCTCTCCTCATCCAGCTGCTGCATGGCAGCATGAACAATAAAATAAGTTTCCAGCTCGTCGTAACAGGACGGACAATTTTCCACATGTTCCAGAAAATCCTCCAGTTCATCTACAGATAAATCATGCTCAATGTATCGGTTTACCATACTCTCTGCTGTCTGACAATTCATGGAAACACTCCTCCCTTTTGCAGCCCATATTTGTTATTATATCCGAATCTTCCCCAAAACACAAGAGACAGCAGATGTTTGACCGGATACTCTTTAAGCAGACAAGGGAAATAACCAAAATCTGTTTAAAGGGCATCTGATCTTTTTCTGCTGTCCCTTATTTTATATATCCGGCAATGCGGTTCTTTTTATTGCCGCAAAGTCCGGTCAAATATTACAAAAATGCTCTTTTTACTCTGCACTGGCTGTAAGAGACTTCGGCGGATCATTTAAAATCTTCATAAATTCCTCGCCTGTGATTGTTTCATGCTCATACAGATATTTTGCAAGTTCATGAAGCTTCTCAATATTATCCTCAAGAATCTTATAGGCCTTCTCATGCTGTCTTCGTACCAGCTCTACTACCTTTTTGTCCAGAAGCGTCTGTGTCTCAAAGGAGCAGCTAAGACTTGAATCACCACCCAGATACTGATTGCTCATACTTTCCATCGCAACCATATCGAACTCATCGCTCATGCCATAGCGTGAAATCATGCCTCTGGCAATCTTGGTAGCCTGCTCGATATCATTCGACGCGCCAGTTGTAACACTGTGGAAAATCAGTTCTTCAGCAGCACGGCCCCCAGTAAATGTAGCAATCTTATTCTCCAGTTCTTCCTTTGACATCAGGAAGTGCTCCTGCTCATCCACCTGCATGGTGTATCCAAGAGCGCCTGAGGTACGGGGAATAATGGTAATCTTATGAACCGGAGCAGAATCCGTCTGTTTCGCCGCCACAAGTGCATGTCCCACCTCATGATAGGATACGATCAGCTTCTCCTTATTGGAAAGCACCCGGTTTTTCTTCTGGTAACCAGCGATAACAACCTCTATACTCTCCTCAAAATCAGCTTGCGTAGCAAACTTCCTGCCATCACGGACAGCACGAAGAGCCGCCTCATTTACAATATTGGCAAGCTCTGCACCGGAAGCGCCGGCTGCTGCCTTGGCAATTTCATCGAAACGGACACTGTCTGCGATTTTGATCTTTCTGGCATGGACTTTCAGGATTTCCTCACGTCCTTTCAGATCCGGAAGTTCTACCGGAATACGTCTGTCAAAACGCCCCGGACGCAGGAGGGCCGGATCCAGGGAATCTGGACGGTTGGTAGCAGCCAGGATTACAACTCCCTTGGAGCCGTCAAATCCATCCATCTCTGTAAGCAGCTGGTTTAATGTCTGCTCACGTTCATCGTTTCCACCTGTGAAGCTTCCGCTGTCACGTTTCTTACCAATGGTATCAATCTCATCAATAAATACAATACAAGGTGCCTTCTCATTTGCCTGCTTAAACAGATCACGAACCTTGGCAGCACCCATGCCCACAAACATTTCCACAAATTCTGAACCGGAAATAGAGAAAAACGGTACTTCTGCTTCTCCTGCAACTGCCTTGGCAAGCAATGTCTTACCTGTACCTGGAGGGCCTACAAGAAGGGCGCCTTTGGGCATGGATGCTCCAATCTCCGTGTATTTCTGCGGATTATGAAGATAATCTACAATTTCCGTAAGAAGCTCTTTCGCCTCGTCCTCACCTGCCACATCTGTAAATTTAATTCCTGTAGAAGACTTCACATATACTTTGGCATTGCTTTTTCCAAAGGACATTGCTCCGCCAGGACCACCGCCCATAGAGCTCATCATCTTCTTACTCAGCCATCTTCCAAGGAAAACAAAGATTACGATTGGGATCACATATCCGATCACCAGACTGAGTAAGATGGACTGCTTCTGAGGCTCCACTGCTTCCATACTGGTTCCGGCTTCATAAAGGCGGCTTACAAGGTCCGGATCATCCATGCGTACAGTCTTGCACACCACGTCCTCGCCGTTCTTTCTCACTATATAATAGATATAATCGTCCTGCACCTCTGCCTTAGATACATTTCCACGCTCTACATTGCTGAGGAATGTACTGTAGTCGGTTTTCTCTACAGAGCGTTCCTGCATGGCTGGAATGGCAAATATGTTCAGGAAAAGGATCACCACAACCGCTATCAGTGCAAAAATGTACAATGGCCGGTTCTCTGGTTTTTTATGGTCAATATTCATTGGCATTTCCTCCATTTTCTGTCAACTGTTAAATACTTTAGCATTTCCATGTATGAATATCAATATTCTGCCTCGAAAATTTATAAACTTTTCATAATTTCATCTTTACTTTATTTTTATAATGTGCTATTATATCAATTGTTCAACCGCCGGCATGTCGGAATGGCAGACGAGGCAGACTCAAAATCTGTTGTAGGCAACTACGTGTGGGTTCAAGTCCCACTGCCGGCATTTTTAACACTTCATAAGTTATATAAATCCCGTCAAGTCCTTGATTTTGCGGGATTTTTTGTTGCTCAGAATTTCAAAAAATGTCAAGGATTGTCAAAAATCTGCCCCGCATTTACCTCGCGGGTTCATACTTTTGACCATCTATCCCAAACTGTTCCGAAGAAATTCTTTCTATATAGCAAAAGAGGATCCGCCAGCAACTCAGCGGTTCCTCTTTTCATTTACACAGTCTGCAAGCCAAACGCATCAAACTGTTTTTATTTTACTCATAAGTAATTACGCCCGGTCTTCATCCTCCAGCATTTTCTCAAAAATCGGGAAGCAGTCGAAAGTTGCAAAGTAATCTCTTGGGGTCTCGGCGCGACGGATCATATCGAAGCTTCCATCTTCGTGAAGAAGGATCTCCGCAGATTTCAATTTACCATTGTAATTATATCCCATGGAAAAACCATGTGCGCCAGTATCATGAATCACCAGATAATCTCCCATATCAATCTTCGGAAGATAACGGTCAATTGCAAACTTATCATTATTCTCGCAAAGAGATCCTGTGATATCATACAGGTGATCGCAAACCTGATCCTCTTTTCCAAGAACAGTAATATGATGATAAGCACCGTACATAGCCGGCCGCATAAGGTTTACTGCACAGGAGTCCACACCGATATACTCTTTGTGAGTGTGCTTCTCATGAATCGCTTTTGTTACCAGGCAGCCATAAGGTCCCATCATGAATCGTCCAAGCTCTGTATAAATAGCTACATCTCCCATTCCTTCCGGAACCAGAACTTCTTCATATACCTTGCGTACACCTTCTCCAATTGCACGAATATCGTTTGGAGTCTGCTCCGGGCGATAAGGAATACCAATACCACCGGAAAGATTGATGAATTTAATATGCGCCCCAGTCTCCTTCTGAAGCTTCACAGCAAGTTCAAACATAACCTTCGCAAGCATCGGGTAGTAATCGTTCGTCACTGTATTGCTGGCAAGAAATGCATGAATTCCAAACTCCCTGGCGCCCTTACTCTTCAGGATACGAAATGCATCAAAAATCTGCTCCGTAGTCATGCCATATTTTGCATCCCCAGGATTATCCATAATATCATTGCTGATCTTGAACACTCCACCAGGATTATAACGGCAGCTAATGATCTCCGGAATCTTTCCAACAGCTTTCTCTACACTCTCAATATGAGTGATGTCATCAAGATTGATAATTCCACCGATCTCATCTGCATATTTAAACTCTTTATCCGGAGTGTCATTAGAGGAAAACATAATGTCTCCCTTCTTGCATCCGATAGCTTTGGAAAGCATCAGTTCTGTCATGGATGAGCAGTCACATCCGCAGCCATATTCCTGCAGAATCTTGATCAGAAACGGGTTCGGGGTTGCCTTTACTGCAAAAAACTCCTTAAAGCCCTTGTTCCATGCAAAAGCTTCCTTTAAAGCCTGTGCATTTTCCCGGATGCCCTTCTCATCATAAAGATGAAATGGGGTGGGATATTTTTCGGCAATTTCCTGTACCTTCTCCAGTGTTACAAAAGGTGTCTTTTTCATAATAGTTTCTCCTCGTTTGTAAAATACAGCACTCGCTGCGCTTAAAAAGTAATTTTTCTATTGCAACAAATCAGATCATGTGACAGCTTTATTTGGCTTCAATCACATGCAGCATATTTGTTACAGCACCTTCCCGGGTCATATTGGTAGCAGGATCTCCAACCGTAAATACGATCAGGTCTCCTTTCTTTGCAAGCCGCTTTCTGCGGACAACGCTCATGGCCTGGGAAATAATGTGCTCTGTAGAATCCTTCTCGTATCCTTTCAGCGGTGTAACGCCCCATACAAGCTGAAGTCTATGCAGAATCGTATCATTGGGAGTGACAGCATAAATAGGAGCTTCCGGCCGGAAATTGGAAATCAGTCTGGCTGTTCTTCCTCCAAAGGTAGGAGTCACAATGGCCTTGGCCTTCAGATCTCTTGCAGTCTGCACTGCAGCCAGTCCCACAGCACTGGACACTCTGCTCTCACCACACATATTGCGGTTATGGGTATAATCCTCATAATTCAGGTGAGGCTCTGTGGTCTGTGCAATCTCCACCATCATCTTCAGTGCTTCCAGCGGATATTTACCAGCTGCAGTTTCACCGGAAAGCATGATCGCATCTGTACCGTCGTAAATAGCATTGGCAACGTCTGCCACCTCAGCTCTTGTAGGACGTGGATTACGGATCATGGAATCCAGCATCTGGGTAGCAGTAATAACCGGAACATAGTTCTCATTGCACTTGCGGATGATCATTTTCTGGATATAAGGAACCTCACTTGGAGGAATCTCCACGCCAAGATCGCCTCTGGCAACCATAATACCATCTGCGGCCTTGATGATCTCATCAATATTTTCAACACCTTCGGCATTCTCGATTTTGGCAATGATTCCAATATCATGTCCGCCATTTTCATCTAAAAGCTGACGGATTTCTTTAATCGCTTTTGCGTCACGTACAAAAGAAGCTGCAATATAATCAAACTCCTGTGTAATTCCAAACAGAATATCCTCTTTGTCCTGCTCTGTAATTCCCGGAAGCTTCACTTTCACATAAGGGACGTTGATTCCTTTGCGCTCTCCAAGCTCGCCGCCGTTTAAGACACGACAGACAATATCCCCATTCTTAATATTCTCAATCTCCAGTTCGATCAGACCATCATCAATCAGGATTTTACCGCCTTTTTTCACATCTTTGTAAAGATTTTCATATGTGATGGCGACTCTGGTCTCATCTCCCTCTATATCACCGGTAGTAAGTGTAAATTCGCTTCCAGCCTCCAATGTAATCTTCTTATGATCCTTAAGAAGCTTGGTACGGATCTCCGGTCCCTTTGTATCAAGAAGCAGGGCAACCGGAATATTCAGTTCTTCCCGTAGGTTTTTGACCATGTCTACTCTTCCCCTGTGTTCTTCATGAGAACCATGGGAAAAATTAAAACGTGCAATATCCATTCCGGCACGCATCATAGCTCTTAAAGTATTTTTCTTACTGGATGCTGGTCCCATAGTACAGATAATTTTTGTTCTCTTCATAAGCAGTCTTTCCCTCTGTCTTTTCAGTCATTTGCTGGCTGCTGCCCACATCGTTCACAGCAGCCATGCAATGTTACCGGTTAACAATTACATTAATTTCATTTCACATGTGTATGTGTAAAAAGATGGTCCTGGCAATACTCATAATTTCCATTGCATCTGGAACAAAAACGAAATTCCAGATTAGGATCATCAAGCTCAGTACGTCCGCAAATCGCGCATTTGTGCTTGGTCACACTGCCGCTGCCTGATTTCATACGTCCCTGGGGTTCCATTGCTCTGCGGAATTCATTTCTTCTGTGGACCTCCTTCGGGTTATACCGGCTGAAATCCTTTGTTCCAAAGTAAAAAATAATGAAATTCAACAGAGAAGCCACAATCGGGATCACCAAATACCATGCACCTGCCATAATGTACTGAATCATTTCATATACAACGATCACCACATAAAAAATTGCCATCCACTTCATCTTCACCGGAATGATAAACATAAGCAGAACCTGCATATCCGGATAACACATTGCATATGCAAGGAATGTGGACAGACTGATATAGTAAGTAGAAAATACGTTTCCTACCAGAACATTTCCTCCGAGAAGGAAATACAGAATGAACGCTCCCAAAATTGTAAATATCACGCCCGAAAGAATATACAACGTATATTTAAAAGTTCCAATCGTCCGCTCCAGAGAAGTTCCAATTGGATAATAAAAGAACAGAACTGCAATTGCAAACCATAATACTCCGGAAGTGCTCGGTGGATACAGTACCCAGGTCACTAGTCTCCATACCTGTCCCCGCAGAATATACGCTGGTTCCAGGCTCAGCCAGTTCAGTATGCCTGGATTCACGATCATCAGTGCATAACCGATCACATAGCATACAATCATGTAAATTGTGAGATTGGGAATACCAAATCTTCCAAATTTTCGTTCCAGCTTATCAATAAATTTCATGTAATCCTCCTATTCAGAAAAATTTCTTCTTGGACAGAATCACAGCTGCCACAATACTCACCAGTATGGACAGCAATATCACCACTAAAAATCCCCATTTGTCAGCAGAAAACGGCATTCCCGAAGGGCTCAGGTTCATTCCATATGCACTGAACACAATAGTGGGAATACTCATTACAATCGTGATAACGGACAAAACCTTCATAACCACATTCAGGTTATTGGAAATAACCGAGGCAAAAGTCCCCATCATGCTGCTTAAGATACCGCTGTATATATTGGCCATCTCGATTGCCTGTTTATTCTCAATGATAACATCTTCCAGAAGATCCGTATCCTCCGGGTACTGCTTAATGCTCTCTACCTTCAGAAGCTTCTCCAGTACTACCTCGTTCGACCGAAGAGATGTAGTAAAATAAACCAGGGATTTCTCCAGTTCCAACAGTTCCATTAGTTCCTGATTACGGGTGGACATGTGGAGCTTCTCCTCCACCTGTTCACTTTTCTTATCTATAATACGCAGATAATGCAGGTACATAGTGGCATTGCGGTACAGGATCTGCAAAATGAATCTGGTTTTCATATAGGTAAAGAAATTACGTACTCTTCCCTCCATAAACCGGGTAAGCACCTGGGTATCCTCCAGACATACGGTAAAAATCATCTTCTTGGTAACAATAATACCAAGAGGGATAGTGCCATACCAGTCCTTGTCATTGCGTTCCTCGATCATAGGAACATCTACCAGGATCAGTGTATAATTATCTTCCACTTCAATACGAGAACGCTCTTCCTCATCCAGAGGAGCGCGAAGATCATCTACTTCGATTCCGAATCTTTCGGACATCTCAAAGATCTCAGTTGCAGTGGGATTGGTCATTGCAATCCAACAATCCTCCTGTGGCTCCTGAATCTCATGGATCGCACCCTCTATTGTCTTAAAAATCCTTACCACAAGCTGCACTCCTTCCAATCTCTTGCTTCTGTATAAAAACCAGCTGTCCCACTTTTCTGTCAGACAGGGCTCCTATCCTCAAAAATACACGCTTAATTATAATTTCTACAGGAAATTTTGTCAATTCTAATAGATTCGGTTTACAAATTTTTTGCATTTCGCTATAATGTCTTTAACATCACATTCATACTTTAATTCGGCACAGCAGTTTTCCCTCCACAACTGGCGATTGCTGCAGTCCGAAGAAGAAAGGATTTATGCCTATGAGTCAGTCAACATTTGGAAAAAAATTTACGGTAACTACCTGGGGAGAGTCCCACGGCAAGGCACTGGGCACCGTTGTAGATGGCGTTCCGGCAGGACTTTTCCTTACGGAGGCAGATATACAGGCTTATCTGGACAGAAGGAAGCCTGGCCAAAGCCGTTACACCACTGCCCGAAATGAAGGAGATGAAGTCGAAATCCTTTCCGGAGTCTTTGAGGGACAGACCACTGGCACCCCCATTTCCATGATCGTGCGGAACAAAGACCAACGTTCCCGGGATTACGGAAATATCGCGCAGACCTATCGTCCTGGACATGCAGATTTTGGGTTTGACAGTAAATATGGTTTTCGCGACTACAGAGGCGGTGGACGTTCCTCTGGACGTGAGACCATCGGCCGAGTTGCCGCAGGAGCCATTGCAGCCAGGATTCTGAAAGAACTTGGTATTACCCTGCAGGCCTACACCAGTTCCATCGGACCAGTCTCCTGCCACAGCTACCACCCTGAAATAATACCGGAAAACTCTTTCTATATGCCAGATATGGTTGCCGCAGAAAAAGCAGCCAAGTATCTGGAGAAATGCATGAAAGAGGAGGACAGTGCAGGCGGTGTTGTCGAGTGCCGTATAAGCGGCGTTCCTGCTGGCATTGGAGATCCTGTATTTGGAAAACTAGATGCAGCTTTTGCCCAGGCACTGATGTCTATTGGCGCCGTAAAAGCAGTGGAAATCGGCGATGGTGTAAAGGTTTCCACCATGAAGGGTTCCGAAAACAATGATGGCTTCCACATGGAAAATGGCAGAATTGTAAAGACCACCAACCACTCTGGAGGCATTTTAGGCGGAATCAGTGACGGCGGTGAAATTCTCCTCCGCGCCCACATCAAACCAACCCCATCCATTGCACAGCCTCAGCAGACTGTTACCACTACCGGCGAGAACACCTCCATCGAAATCAAAGGCCGCCATGATCCGGTAATCGTCCCCCGTGCCGTTGTAGTAGTAGAATCCATGGCCGCCATCACACTGGTAGATGCTATGTTTTCTAATATGAGCGCACGGATGGATTATGTGAAGGATTTTTATCTGTAGATTACGAAAAAAACGTCGTTAAAAATTTTTCCAGCAAGTAATAACAGTCTCCAATGCCATTATCAAAGGTAATTTGGAATTTCATAATGAGGAGGACCAATATGCAAATTGCAGTTTATGGAAAGGGAGGGATTGGGAAATCCACAATAAGTGCGAATCTGACCGCAGCCTTAGCAGTCTGCAACAGTAAAGTACTTCAAATAGGATGTGATCCCAAGCACGACTCAACCCGTCTTCTACACCATGGGCAAAAAATCACAACTATCCTCGATTATCTTCTAAACACTCCTGAAGATGAACAAAACCTGGCAGATGTATTAATACCAGGTTTTCTTGACACTGGTTGCATAGAAGCAGGCGGTCCCAGACCAGGAATGGGCTGTGCAGGCCGGGGAATTCTGACTGCATTTGATTTTTTAAACAAATACCACGCCATAGAAAAATATGACCAGGTCATATATGATGTATTAGGAGATGTTGTCTGTGGCGGTTTTGCGGTTCCTGTCCGCAAACAATATGCCGATGCAGTAGTTCTTGTAACAAGTGGGGAATCTATGTCTATTTATGCTGCAAATAACATTCTGTGCGGAATAAAGAATCTTAATCCCCAGGGCAGACAGATTGCCGGGATCATCTATAACAGCCGCGGAGTCGGTGATGATCGCAAATATGTAGAAGACTTTACCAATGCTGTCAATCTTCCAATTCTTGCAGAAATTCCCAGAAGTAATCTTTTTACCCAGGCAGAAAAAGAAGCAATGACTCTGGTTGAAAAATCCCCCAAAAGTGCCGAAGCTAATATTTTTCTGGAGCTTGCACAAAAATTACAAACGCAGCCTGTTCTTTATGCCGCTGCCCCTTTATCTGAAGAGCAGATGGAGCTTTTTATGCGTGGGGAAAGACTATCCCACACTACCACTACAATTTCCAAACATACATCTGCTCCCGTGATTACTGCTGTTCCCGCACAACCTTCTGCCACGAAAAAGAGAGCTTTATCTGATCCTTTTAGCAGAGTTCCGCTATATGGCTGTGCTTATCGTGGTGCTATCGATCTGGCGGTTCATATCAAAGATGCCGCAATTCTCGGACATGCTCCCAAAAGCTGCACCTGGTATGCCATTAACGGTTTTACCAGCTACGGACGAAGAGGATTGTATGAACGCGGAATCCTTTACCCGGCCTTTGTTCCAAGACAGTTTGAGAATACTGATATCACCATAAACGAAGCCGTATACGGTGGTGTAGAACAGACACGGCGTAAAGCTTTTCAAATGGTGAAACGCGGAATCCGCAATATTATCACTGTCACTTCCTGTATTCCAGGCATGAGTGGCGATGACCTGGTTCCACTTCAAAAAGAATTAAAAAGTCTTGGTGTCGATATGTATATTATTCATACTGACGGAATCGAAGCCGGTGACTATAACGAAGGAATGGCACTTTGCTACAAAACGCTTGCTCTTCAAGCTGTTGATCCGAACGTAAAGCCAGAACCTGATTGCATCAATCTTGTCTATGAACATACAATTTCTTCTCAGACAGATCGTACTTTTATGAATCTGCAGGAAATATTTAAAAGAATAGGAATCCGAATCAACTGTCGCTTTATCTGCGCAGAATCAATGGAGAACATCCATAATTTTTTAAAAGCGCCTTATTCGATCATGGCACGCTATGATAAACTAGGACATGAACTGCAAAAAATATTTGAAGAAAAATATGGTTGCCGTTTTCTTTGCAACGAGCTTCCCAGGGGATTTTCCCAAACAGCCTCCTGGCTTCGCAAAATAGGAAAACTTTATGGAAAAGAAAAAGAAACAGAACAGGTAATTTTAGAAAACCGCATTCAATACACCCAAACTATTAACAACCTCAAACTTTTGTATAAAGGGAAAAAAGTGATTTTATTCTTAAAGAACAATAGCATTGATTGGATTCTTGAATTGGCTCATGATCTGGATTTGGATGTATTGGATTCTATCCTTATCGGAAGTAAAGAAGACAGCGTTGCAGATTGGAAGCATCAATTCTCAGCGGACTGGGAAAATGCACAAAATACATTATTTACTTCTATTGCAAAACAAAAGCCAGATCTTATTATCCTGAATGATTTTATGGGACAGACTTTCATACTTGATGAAATCTGCACCGTAAATCTTGCACGGGATATCAGCACAGGTTTCTTTACTGGAACAGATTGTGCTGCAAAATGGATCCGTTTATTTGAAAACACTTTGGAAGGACGATGGAAAAATGACAAATCATTATTTGAGAAACGCTGTCCCTGATCACATTGCGGGTGTTATCTCTGCATGCGAAGGGATCCAAAACAACCTGGTTCTCCTAAATGGTCCTATTGGCTGTAAAACCTACTATACCTTTAGTGGTGTTGATTCTTTGATTCGAAGATCCAATCTATGGACTCTTGGTGATGAGCTTCGACTGGAAGATGCTATGGATGACCGGTTGCTTCGCAGCCAGTTTTGCATCGGCAGTCCTCGCATACCAGCTACCAATCTCCGCTATTCTGATTACATTTTCGGGACCGCCGAACAACTTCATCGCGCATTAAACGATCTGTTTTCAGAAAGAAGTTATGACTTATTCACAGTAATCCAGACTCCCGGTACTTCTCTCCTCGGCGAAGCACTGGAGCCGGAACTGGATGCCATCAGCAAAGAATTTGGAATTCCACACCTTTTTATCGAATCCCCTGGCTTATCAGAAAATTCTATGATCGGATACGACGAAGCAACCGTTCGCCTGATGGAATTGTTATGTGATAAACCTTGCACCAATAAAAAAGCCTCCAAAATTCCATCTATTAACCTTTTTGGTTTTGATGCACATGAGAAATTCCCGGAAGGCGGTTTAAAGGAAATCACCAAATTACTGAAGCTTTGCGGAATCTCTGTTCATGTAGCAGCTGGTATGAATTGTCCCATAACTGATTTTCGTACAATTGCTCAGGCAGACGCCAATATTATACTCTGCCCGGAGCGTTGTAAAAAAACAGCCGAATATCTCCGCAGCCATTTTCCCATACCAGTTTACGAGACCGGAGGAATGCCAATCGGTTTTGACCTCACCGAAGAATTTGTCCGGGGGATTTCCTCTTTGCTCGGAACAAATTGTGAACCTGCATTAGATTATATTGAAGAAAGCCGTTCGCGCGCTTTCTATTTCATTGCACATAATATGGGAAATAAAGGCTTCCCAAAGGATCTTCGCTATGCCGCAGAAGGCGAACCATCCGTTCTAAGAGGATATGTGGATTATCTTTCCGGTTATTTAGGCATTAAGCCCAAAGTCATCCATCCACTTTATTTACAATGCCACACGGAAAATCTGATTCAGGAAAAGCTTCATGAGCTTCATTGTGAAGACGCACTGGAACAGGATATTGCCTCTGTAAATAATGTTATCCTTCTTGCTGGTGCAAACACAATCGTAGAATTGAACACTTACAGCGACAACATTTTTGGCATTGAAACTGCCAATCCAGGTTCCGGATATATCCATGTCATTCCCAAAACTTACGTTGGATGTACAGGTGCTCTATATCTTCTGGAACAAATCTTAAATGGTACAAAACTGCTTCGAGCATGGAATTAACTTTATTCCACCTCAAAAAAGCTGCCTGGCATCTACCAGACAGCTTTTACTGCTCAGAGCAGTATTTTATTTCATAAATTGAAAACAGGCAACCTTATGTCCTGGCTCAATCTCCTGCAAAAGAGGCAGTTCTTCTTTACATTTCTCCCTGCACCAGTTGCAGCGCCCGGCAAAAGCACAGCCCTTTTGCACTTCAAGAGGACTTGGAGGCTCTCCCTTTGCAGCTGCAATTTTCTCATTCTGATCGCAATATACATCAAAAACAGAACCAAGCAGCATTTTCGTATATGGATGTACTGCTTTTGCAGCAAGCGTCTCACTCTCCAGAATTTCCACAATTCTTCCCAGATACATAACTGCGATTCTCTGACTTACACTCCTTACCAGTGCCAGGTCATGCCCAATAAACAGACAGCTGATCTGCTTTTCTTCCACCAGCTTTACCAGCAGCTTCGCAATCTGGTTCTGTATGGAAACATCCAGTGCACCTGTCGCTTCATCACAGATCAGTAGTTTAGGCTGAATAGAAATGGCCCTGGCAATAGCCACACGCTGCAGCTGACCACCCGAAAGCTCATGTGGATAACGATTCACAAAATCTTCCGGAAGACCTACTTCCAGAAGCAGTTTGCGCGCTTCCTTAAGACCATTTTCTTTACTGATCCCATCAAAGTTTCTCCTGGATTCCATAAGATAAGTGCCAACTTTCATTCTTGGACTGAATGAACTTAAAGGATCCTGGAAAACCATCTGAATGTTTCGGCGGAAACGTCTTTTTTCACTGCCCTTCAGGTTCATGTAAGCTTCCCCTTCCAGCAGTACTTCTCCACCCGAAACAGGTATGATACCGGCAATCATTCTCGCCACTGTACTTTTCCCGCATCCACTTTCACCCACAATCCCCAGGCATTCACCTTTTTTGAGGGAAAAACTAACATCACTTACTGCATATAATTTTTCTTTTTTCACTGGAAATGTCTTATTCAGATTTTTAATTTCCAGGAGAATCGTATCATTTTGCAAATCGTTTTCCCTCCAGCCTTGGCACTGCCGCCAGAAGTTTTTTGGTATATTCGTGCTTCGGATGAAAGATCACATCATCTCTTTTTCCAAATTCCACCAGCTCACCCTTGCACATCACACCGATCTTATCTGAAATGTAAGAAGCAACTCCCATGTTATGTGTCACAAGAATAATTGCAGTTTCATACTGCTCCCGAAGCTTCTTCATTTCTCGTACCACTTCTGCCTGAATTGTCACATCCAATGCAGAAGTAGGCTCATCTGCAAGAAGAAGTCTTGGTCTTGCAGTCATTGACATTGCAATTCCAACACGCTGTTTCATCCCGCCGGAAAGCTCAAAAGGATAAGATACCATTACACGTTCCGGATCTGTCAGATGCATTTTTGCCAGCATTTCTTTTTCCAGTGACCGACAGTCAGCCTTTGCCATTTTCCTGTGCGCCAGAATAGATTCCCGATATTGAGACTCTACAATCCGTATGGGATCCAATGATGCTCCAACATCCTGAAAGATCATTGCAATTTCCGTTCCCCGGAGCTTTTGTAAAGACGTCTCATCTAATTCCAAAATATTTTTTCCCTGAAATAAGATTTTCCCCTCTGTCACTGTCCCGCCAGGAGGTAAAATTCCGAGAATAGCACGAATTAAAGTTGTTTTTCCACTTCCACTTTCACCTACGATACTGACGATTTCCTGCTCTCCTACAGAAAGAGAAACATGCTCTACTGCCGCTTCCTGCTCCTGATAGCGAATCGTACAGTTCTCAATATTCAGAATATCCATAATTATTCAGCTAATGTCCACTTGTTTGTTACAAGATAATAGTCAATTGGGAATACTGTTACATTCTCAAGTTTACTGTTTACAAGAGTCACGTTATCATTTGCATACATCCAGATTGCCGGGGCATCATCTGCCAGGATCTGCTGGGCTTCTACAAATGCGCTTACACGGTCCTCCTGAGTAAATGCAGCATCCAGTTTATCCAGAACAGACTGGAATTCATCACTGTGATATCCGCTGTAATTGTCACTTCCTCCATCAGACCAGCGGTTCATAAGATATTTCTGACCATCACCAGCATTTACAGTCTGCCAGTTTGGAGATACCAGCATATCGAAATCACCAGAAGCACGTTTGTCACTTACATTCTCCAGCATTTCAATCTGTACATCAACTCCGATCTGCTTCCACATATCCTGTAAAGTCTCACTTACTGCTGTTGAAGAACCATTGGCAATAGAAATTGTAAGGGACAGATTCTCTCCATCCTTATCCACAATTCCATCTCCGTCAGAATCGCTGTAGCCTGCTGCCTCAAGGCATTCTTTTGCCTTATCCAGATCATAAACCTGTCCGTTTACATCTTCAGAATCGTATCCTACAGATGGCGGGAATGCTGTGCTGATTGGAGAAGAATAACCATTTCCTGCTACCTGTGCTACAACATCACGATCTACTGCATAGGACAGTGCAAGACGAAGGTTCTTATCAGAAAGGGGATTTCCCTCGCGGCAGTTTAATTCGAAATCATTCTCTCTTGTTCCGGTTACTTTTACAATGTTGATATCGTCATTATTTTCCACACGATTAAGAGCTGTTGCATCCGGTCCCTGTGCAAGGTCAATATCTCCGGAAAGCATTGCATCTACCTTTGTATCACTTCCGATATTCTTTACAGTAATGCTCTTGATTTCCGGTGCTCCATCCCAGTAGTTCTCATTTGCCACAAGCTCAATCTTCTCTTCAGATACATACTCAGACACTGCATAAGGTCCTGTACAGATTGGCATAGTATCATAATTGCTTGTATCAGCTGTGGTGTCTACAATAACTGTCATCGGCTCTGTAAGCTGTGAAACAAAAGCACTGTATGCACCATCTGTAGTAAATACTACATTCTCTCCATCTACTTCGATGTTTGCAATTTTAAGATCTCCTCCACGAGAGTTATTATCAATAGATCTCTGGATAGAATCCTTTACGATCTCTGGTGTCAGCTCGGTACCATTGCTGAATTTTACTCCCTGGCGGATATGAAAACGATAAGTTGTATCATCAACCTGCTCCCACTCATCAGCTAACTGTCCTACAATTTCCATATTTTCATTTACAGTCACAAGAGTTTCTCCTACACCACAGCGTGTAAGATTCCATCCGCACCAGTCTGTTGCAGGATCCATGCCTTCGATGTAGGTGAAAAGTGCCAGATTAATGTGACTGTCATTTTCGGCTGCAAATGTAGTAACACCGCTTCCTATTACGCTGCATGCCATAATTCCTGCAAACAATAAAGATACTAACCGTTTTCTCATTTTTTATTTCTCCTCCTGTTGTTAAACTATAATCTATGTTCAACTCTTTATTTTAAAGAGTAAACATTCTTAATTTTTTCTTTTCGGATTCATCAGATCCTGAATACTGTCTCCAAGTAAATTAAATATGATTGCATTTATTAAAATAACAATACCAGGTGCCATAAGCATCCAGGGTGCCGAATACATATAGTCTTTTCCCTCAGACAGCATATATCCCCACTCCGGTGTAGGTGGCTGGGAACCAAGCCCCAGCAGGGAAAGACCTGCAATGGTCAAAAGTTTACTTCCAATATCCTGCGTAATATTTACTAACAGCGAAGGCATGACATTTGGAATAATATAACCTGTCATAATCCGGAAATTATTAGCGCCTCCCAGTCTTGCCAGCTCTATATATGTATTATTTTTTATGGAAAGCACTAATGACCGGCTAATTCTTGCATAATAAGTCCATCCTGTTATGGTCATTGCCAAAATCAGATTTGGAAGTCCTGTACCAAGAAAGCTTACAAGTGCAATTGTAAAAATGGAACCAGGAAAGGCCATCAGCATGTCAGATAAACGCATTAAAACAGCATCAAAAGCGCCTCCCCAGAAGCCTGCTATTGTCCCGATAAGAATTCCTACAACGGAAATGATCGCTGTCACAACAAATGCGATCAAAAGTGATGTTTTTCCTCCGTAAAGAATTCTCGAAAATATATCCCTTCCCATCTGATCAGTTCCCATGAGATACTGTTTGCATGGCGCTTTCAGAAGGTCTGTATAGTGTGTTTCCAACGGATCATAAGGTGCAAATTTTCCCGCGAACAATGCAAATAATAAGAAAAGCACTGCAAATGCCATTATAATCACAAAACGAATCCATAATTTTTTCTTACTCTTCATGTTGCAGGGCTCCTCTTCTAATTCTTGGATCAAGCCACTGGTAAGATATATCTACCAAAAGATTCACCAGTACATAAATACATCCCATCCACATAACATATCCCTGGATCAGCTGGTAATCTCTGCCGGAAATCGCAGCCACTGCTGCGCTGCCGATTCCATTCCAGCTAAAGACCGTTTCAACGATCATTGTTCCACCAAGTAATCCTCCAAATGACATGCCGAGCATTGTCACTACAGTAAGCAGGGAATTTGGCAGCACATGAAAGAAAATTGTACGAAACCTTCCAATTCCCCTTGCTTGACAGCCATTTATATATTCCTCATTCATCTGCTCGACCATTACCGCCCTGATCCGTCTTATGTAGTACGCACTCATGCTTAACGAAAGTGTTACAGACGGCATGATCAGACTTTTAAAAGAATCTGATCCCCCCACAGGCAGCCAGTGCATCTTAACTGCAAAAAAATAGATCATCATCATACCAACCCAGAAGCTAGGCAGTGAAATTCCAATAAAAGACATAAACCGAATAATATAATCAGCCTTTTTATCCTTATATACTGCTGATAAAATTCCTAACGGAAAAGAAATTAATATCATCAGAATAAACGATGCAACTGCCAGTTTAACCGTATTGGGGAGTTTTCTTCCTAATACCTGGGAAACGGGCTGTGCATATTTTACCGACATTCCGAAATCGCCATGTAACGCACCCTTCAGCCAATTCACATACTGCTCTCCAAAAGATTTGTCTAATCCGTATTTTTCTTCAATCTTTGCAATTACCTCCCGGTCATGACCTGCACCCATAGATTCTGCCAGCTGTTCAGCTGGATTTGACGGCAAAATATATGTAAGTCCAAAGGTCATCAGAGACAGCCCAAACAAAATAATCACAAGTGAAATCAGTCGTTTTATAATCTCTCTTTTCACTTTTTCAGCCTTTCTGTGCTACAATACAAAAACTCATCGGTAAAGGGCTGCCAGATATTTCCACCTGTATTTTATGAAATCCTGTTTCTACAAGTTTATTAAAATCCCAGTCAGGTCGATCTACCTGACTCATTGGCAATTTCTTTGCAATTTCATCCATAATGGAAAAATCTACATTTTCTTTATTATGTCGCGCATGGCACCCTTGTTCTTCTTTTTCATGTCCCCGCTGAAACTCATCATAGGCTTTCTGATACTTATCACTAAAAAAACGGCGATAATAATTTCCATCTTCCAGAATTAGAATTCCATCTTTTTTTAGAACCCTGTACGCTTCCTCATAAGCTTTATCTGCATGCTCCAGGTTCCAGAATACGTTTCTTGATACCACTGCGTCGAAGGAATTATCAGCAAATTCTAAGCTTTGCACATCCATCTGATGAAGTTCTGCTTTAAGTCCTTCTGTCTCCAGATTTCTTCTGACTTCTTCCAGCATTTTTGTGCTATAATCTACCGCAGTCACCTGAAATCCCATCGAAGCAAGCAAAGTGGTAAAAAAGCCAGCGCCACACCCATCATCTAATACATGGCATCCCGTTTTAAGAGAATTTTTGAAAATATTTTCCCATCTCTCTCCAGGTTCTGTTTTTCTTTCTTCCATACTGGCATCTGAAAATCCTCCAGCTCTCATATCCCAATATGACTGAATATTCTTTAACAATTCTGCCATTTGTGTTTATCCTTTCCAATAGCATAAACTTCTGCCAAATCAGGGAATTCATGTAATAAAAGCGTGAAAAAGCCGCTGCTAACGCAGCGGCTTAATGACATAATAATCCTGTTATATAAAACCAACCCCTATACCGTGCCCCGCAGCAAAAGTTCTTCATTCTGGCCGGTATTCTGGCTCCAGTGTCATCATAATGCTTTCCCTTCCCGATAAAAATTCAGTGGTTTCGAAAGCTTACTCAACTGTTACAGCTACGGCATAGCACAGGATTTTCACCTGTTTCCCGTTTGACCTGCTAGAATTTATTTTAATTTCCACCAGGCACCAAAATGGTCGTTTTATTCAATTCTCAACACAACATCGAAAAGTATAATACAGCATTTCCTGTTTGTCAATCAGAATGTATCAGGCCTCTATATCCTTTATGAACCATTTATGATAATGTCCTAATATACCACAAAGGAAAATGTCCCAATGTAGTATAATGCTTCCATCAACAG
>NZ_JBCPGE010000058.1:11058-26546 GCF_040914025.1 Ruminococcus sp. RTP21484sp1_RTP21281st1_A8_RTP21281_210402 | reverse complement strand
ACTCCAAAATGAAATGTAGGTATTTTTGTCGCTTACCTTTAGATATTTCACCTGTCTACTTGACAAGGGGCATATCAGTTTCGGATATTGAGGCAGCAGCGGCTGGTATTTCCGGGCTGGATACTGCCAGGGATCAGCAGCAGGCTGATGCGTGTTTCTCTTTAGCTGGCATTTCCCGTTTTCTTGCAATTAATGATGGCTATCTCCCCATTGCAGCCGAGAACCCGGCTGCGTGGGGAGTTTCTCTTAATTGTGGAACAGGAATGTGCTGTGCGGCAATTGATTCTTCAGGTAACCGGATCAAACTGGCCGGAATGGATGAATGGTCAGGGGACGCAGGGGGCGGAAACTGGATTGTGATGCAAATGTATCGCAAGGTTTACGAAAACCTGATTTTAAAGGATGTTAGTACACCGTTTGTAATGGAATATATGAAAGTGATGAATCTTGGCAGTAAGGTCGATTTTATAAATTCATGGTCAGATTTGAAAGACGGGGAGAATACAGAATGTAAGATTCTGCATCGTAAGATCATCCGGCTTTTTTTTGAACTTCTCGAGCGTTCTAATCCAGAGGCGCAGGCGCTTGCAGATCAGATGATAAAGTGCGCGGCATACTCCATCGATGCCGCAGTTCGGGAACTTCATTTTTGGGGTGAGAAAATTCCGGTATATCTTTCCGGCTCCATTTTGACCAAGGCTGCTTCCTCGGGGTATCTGTCGATGTTGAAGGAAGCTCTTTCCTGTATCTGTCAGGGGAAACTGGAGGTGCATATGTGCACGAAAAGACCTGTGGAAGGGGCGGTGCAGTTGATGAAGTTTCCTGTTGTTGAAAATTTCAACTTGTCTTATAATAGCATATAAGAGTCAGAGGTAGGACACAGGAGGTAATCATGGGCAGATATCTGAATCCGGGAATGGAGAGCTTTGAAAAAAGTGTAAATTCTGAAATCTATGTAGATAAAACTGGTTTGATCGGATACACGAATCGGGTAATGAATACATTGCAGGGATATGTCTGCGTCAGCCGCCCACGGAGGTTTGGAAAATCCATGGCTGCGAATATGCTTACGGCATATTACAGCAGAGGCTGTGATTCCAGAGAAATATTTTCCAAATTTGAGATATCCGAGAGTCCTGATTTTGAAAAGTACAGAAATAAGTATAATACCATTTTTTTGAATATGCAGGAGTTTCTGAGTAGAAGCGATAGTGTCGAAGTACTGGTTGACCGGGTAAAAAAACTTGTTTTGCGAGATCTGAAGCGAGAATATCCGGATGTGGATTATTTTGACGATACAGATCTGGTGGAATCCATGCAGGATATTTATGAGACTGAGAAGTGTCCATTTGTTGTTATTATAGATGAGTGGGACTGTATTTTCAGGGAGTTCAGGCAGAATAAGGAAGCACAGGAGAAATACCTGGATTTCCTGAGAGATTTGCTGAAGGATAAGGCGTGTATTCACTTAGCGTATATGACGGGTATTTTGCCAATAAAGAAATATGGAACCCATTCTGCATTAAATATGTTTGATGAATTTTCCATGATAAATCCAGGTCCTCTTGCACCGTATGTGGGCTTTACTGAGGTGGAAGTGGAATATCTGTGCCATAAATACAGGATGGATATGGAGGAGGTAAAAGCCTGGTATGACGGATATTCATTTTCCATGGCGGCGTCGGTGTATAGTCCTCGCTCTGTTGTAAACAGTATGCTCTTTGGAAAAATAGAGAATTACTGGAATCAGACAGAAACATTCGAGGCCTTGCAGGTTTATATTGATATGAATTTTGATGGCCTGAAGGATGATGTTTTGAGCATGATTGCAGGGGAAAGGATTCCGGTTAATACGGGAAGTTTTACTAACGATATGATAACCTTCCGGACAGAGGACGATGTATTGACATTGTTGATTCATCTGGGTTATCTGGCTTATGATTCGGAGAATAAGGTGGTGAAGATTCCGAATAATGAAGTGCGAAATGAGTATGTTAACAGTGTAGCTGCATCGGACTGGGGGGAGGTATCAATTGCGCTGAAGCAATCTGCTGACACGTTAAATGCAATCTGGCAGAGACGGCCACAGCAGGTTGCAGAAGGAATACAGCTGGCTCATTTTGAAACGTCCCATATTCAGTATAATGATGAAAATGCTTTGAGTTATACGATATCTCTTGCCTTATATGCTGCAAGGAATTTTTACACGATGCACAGGGAACTGGCAGGTGGAAAGGGATTTGCGGATATAGCATTTATTCCACGTAAGAAATTTCAGGATAAACCGGCACTTGTGGTAGAACTGAAATGGGACAAGAGTGCAGATGGGGCAATCAGCCAGATTAAAAGAAAAGAATATTGCAGAAGTCTGGAAGAATATGCTGGAAATGCACTTCTGGTTGGAGTGAATTATAATAAGAGAACGAAAGTACATGAATGCATGATTGAAGAGTATAAGCTTTAAATTAAATTCAGAGATGCATATGTGCACGAAAAGGTCTGTGGCGGGGCAGTGCAGTTGCTGAAAGGGTAAGAAAAAAGGACAATAATATTATTATCCCAACATATTTGAATATCTCCCAAAAATGCGCCAATATTGGGAGAAAGAAAAGAAGCTTGGGAGAAAGGAGTTGGAATGAGAGTATTTGATTATTCCAAACTTAAGGAAAGGACCTGGGATAATGAGATTCTGGCATATGTTGCACAAATCCATGAGTATAAAGGAAAACAAGATCTGTATCTAAGACAAAAGCCCGTTGAACTTAATCGCCTGATTGAAATTGCGAAAATACAGAGTACAGAAAGTTCGAATCAGATAGAAGGTATTGTGACAACAAATGCAAGATTAAAACAGCTTGTGGAAGATAAAACAACGCCCAGGAATAGAGATGAAGAAGAAATACTTGGATATCGTAATGTCCTAAATATTGTCCATGAAGCTTACGAAGCAATTCCTGTTCGAAGTAATTATATTTTGCAGCTTCACGGTGAGATGTTAAAACATACTGCATTTTCTTATGCTGGTAAATATAAGACCACTCCAAATGAGATTGATATGATGCTTGAAAATGGAGAGAAAGTGGTGTTGTTTAAGCCATTAGAACCTTACGAAACCCCAGATGCAGTAGAACGACTTTGCAATGAGTATAACAAAGCTATAGGGGATGGTATTGTAGATCCGCTCATTCTGATACCTAATTTTATATTAGATTTTCTATGTATTCATCCTTTCAATGACGGAAATGGACGAATGAGCAGACTATTAACATTATTGCTCCTATATCGAAGTGGATATATTGTTGGGCAGTATATCAGTATAGAAAAAGCTATTGCGGATACAAAAGAAACATATTATGAAGTTTTGCAAAATGCGGATCAAAACTGGTATGAGGGAGAGAATGATCCCAAGCCATTTATTAAATATATGTTAGGAATTATTCTATCGTGCTATAGAGAGTTTGAGGCAAGAATAGTATTAGCTGAAAAAACAGGAAAAAAAAGCAAGGCATATGATGTTGTAAAGACATATTCAGAAAACACGCTCGGAAAGTTTTCGAAACATGATGCACTGGTTGCATGTCCTAGTCTTGGAAGTTCCTCAGTAGAATCAGCATTAAAAAAACTGGTTGATGAGGGTGCTATAATACGAACTGGCGCAGGACGCAAAACAATGTATATGAAGAAAAGAGAGTAATTATTACCAGCTGCAGAAAAAATGGAGACTACATTGCGATGATGGCCAAAAAGCTTCCTACAGACTCTGATTACGCCAATTCCAATAAGAATCTGGAAGCAGAAGATTATGAAGTAGACTATGCGATCACATACACCTGCCCATTATACCAAGTGAGAACGCTTGGCTGCTACCACGTAGCCAGGGAAGAAGAACCCCTTCAGAACTATTTTCAATGGGTATGTGACAAGTTGAACCAGACTAATGAGATGCTTGCAGATGGCAGCGGCGACAAGAAGGGCAGATCTTTCAAACACTGGTATTTCGGTCACTGGCACACCGACTGGAACAAAAACTGGCTTGAGCTTATGCACATGGAAGAATTGCCCCAAAAGTGCAGGGCAATTTACCTGGATGTAGAGGATATGGAAACTGGCGAACATATTTTCTTAAAATAATATGGAAAATCGATTGAAAATATCACAGAATAAAATATACTATTTATAAGTATACTACTGCAAGCGGTATACTTTGCTTATGGCGCTTATGATTTGACAACGAGGAGGCTGCTTAAGAGAATTTGCCGGCAGACATAAAGCCCTGTTTTTTTCTGCACAGAGAAGAATGATTCTTTGAATCTTCTGAACTTTTCCAAGATGGTGCAAACATTTTTCGAAGGCTCTTTTATATCTTCTTTTCAAAATTGGGAAGCTGCATTTGAATATATTACAGGAAAAATTTCAGACGAAAAATTGGTATTGATTATTGATGAACTTCCTTTTCTGGCAGAACCGAATCCTTCAATGACATCTGGAGGCGTTTTCCTCTGAGATTTCACTGGAGGAAAATATAAAAAATAATCTGCTTACGGAAGGGACTTTTTTGAATGATGAACCCCAGACACTTTTGAGGATTGAATTGAGAGAGCCTTCGGTATACAATTCCATTTTAGAGGCGATTTCCAATGGATGTAATAAGATTCGTGAGATTGCAGATCGAATTCATGAAGAGAAAAGCAAGTGCAGCAAATATATGCTTACATTGCAGACTCTGCGATTAATTGAGAAGTGTGTTCCCTGTACCGAGCCAGAAACAAGTAAAAAAGGGATTTATGAGATAACAGATAATTATTATAAGTTCTGGTACAGATTCCTTTTTACAAATCAGAATTATTATTCCATGCTGGGCCTGGAGCTTTCCTGCGAAGAAACTTCCGTTTATTCCATATAAAATGGGAAAATGGTGGGGGAATAATCCATTGATAAAAGCGCAGGATGATGTTGATATACTTGCGTTTGATAAAACGGGAAAGAAAGTGTTGCTCTGTGAATGTAAGTTTCGAAATAAACCAATGCCTATGGAAGAGTATGATGACCTGGTTATGGCTGCAGAAATGTTTAAAAATGCAGAGGAAAAGTATCTTATGTTTTTTAGCAAATCTGGTTTCACAGAGTCAGTAAAGGAAAGGGCGGCGCGAGAAAATGCGGTGCTGCTTACAATCGAAGACTTGTATTAGAGTCTTTTTCAGACTCGCTCTAAGGAGTATAAAGAATGAACAGAAAAAACTTTCTGAAAAATAAGAAAATCAACTGGATCAAAGTGGTTATCCAGATATTGTCCTTTGCTTTAATTCCGGGCTTATTTGAAGGGGAATTCGCAGCTGTGGGAAATATTGTTTCCTGCATATATAAGGGAAATATTTCCTGGGAAAGTGTGAAGTATTCCGTATGGATGCTGGTGGCAACTGTGCCGGCAACAGTACTTGTGGGAAGGTTTTTCTGCGGATTTTTCTGCAGCTTTGGGGCAGTGCAGGATTTGCTATGGCTTGGATCACATAGATTGCGGGCATTATTTCCGGGAAAAAGAAATCTGAAAAAGGCTGACCGGATATTCAGATTTGCCAAGTATGCAGTGCTTTTTTACTTTATAATATTCGTATGGAGTGGCGTAACAGCTGTGAAAACAACCGGCCCGTGGCAGGTGTTTGGGCAGTATGTTTCATTTGGTCACTGGCCGGGACTGAAGCCTTTGCTTTCTGTTGGAGGAATTCTGCTTCTTGTGATCTTTATCGGCTCACTGTTTGTGCAAAGATTTTTCTGCAGATATTTTTGCCCTATGGGAGCAATTTATTCACTGATTTCACGGGCGTCTTTCCTGAAAATTGATAAGCCGCGGGAAGGGTGCGGAAAGTGTCGTTTATGTACCTCGAAATGCCCCATGGGAATGGATCTTACGAAGAAAGACAGGATTGCCGGAGGAGAATGTATCAACTGTCAGAAGTGTGTAAGCTGGTGTCCGAAAGGAAATGTGCACTTTAGAAGCAGATATGGAGTGCTGATCGGAGTGGGCGTTACCTGTGCTACCATCATGGTGTCACAGCTCCTTATAGCAGGAAATCTGGCTAAAGAGAAAACGGCAGATTCAGTGAAAAAAACGGCAGAAAATGATGCTGGAGGTAACTTTCAGAATGGTATTTACACAGGAACCGGTGAGGGCTACAGAGGCAAGGTGACGGTTACGGTAAAGGTTGCCGATGGGAAGATAACGGAGCTTGTACTGGATGATTATGCAGATGATAAGTCTTATATGGAGAGAGCGAAAAACAGGATTTTCCAGGAGATGATCAGCAGGCAGAATACAGATGTAGATGCAGTTTCCGGAGCGACTTACAGCAGTAACGGCTTGATTGAAGCTGTGAATAAAGCACTGGGAAATGACGAAGGTGAAGGGAAGAAACCTGAACAGGAAGAATCTGAAGATAAGCAATCCTTTATAGAGGCTGGACGTTTTCAGAATCTGACAGATGGCATTTATACCGGCTCGGCCGATGCATTTCGAGGGGATGTGGAGGTTCAGGTTACAGTTGAAAAACAGAAGGTAACGGATATTTCCATTCTTTCCTATTGTGATACAGAGGAATACTTTTTCAGGGCAGCACCAGCTGTAATCGAACAGATGAAGGCTGAGCAGAGTCTGAATGTAGATGCAGTAAGTGGAGCAACCTACAGCAGCAATGGGGTTATTCATGCAGTGGCAAATGCGTTGGAGATTCCGGAGGATCAGTATGCACCAAGACCTGGCAGGAATCTGACTGCAAAGAAAAAGAACCATGGGCATATTGTGAAGCATGAGATAACAAGTCAGGAAGAGTATGAGGAAAAAGTAGAGAAATATTCAAAGTGATATGGTCATC
Source organism: Ruminococcus sp. RTP21484sp1_RTP21281st1_A8_RTP21281_210402 (assembly GCF_040914025.1). Classification (NCBI taxonomy): domain Bacteria; kingdom Bacillati; phylum Bacillota; class Clostridia; order Eubacteriales; family Oscillospiraceae; genus Ruminococcus; species Ruminococcus sp. RTP21484sp1_RTP21281st1_A8_RTP21281_210402. The sequence goes on along the minus strand of NZ_JBCPGE010000058.1, from coordinate 19,680 downwards.
CCCCAAAAATAAAAGCTTCTGAATCAGACACAGGACTGAAAAATCCTGTATCTGTCAGAAGCTTTTATTTTTGATTTGTATCCATATTATTTTCTGCCATAGACAGATATTTATATGTGGGCAGAAAGTTAGTGCTTTTTGCCTTTCTATAGTATTGCATAAAAATACGTTCCATAATATTGGGAATCTGAGATTCAACCGGCTGAAACAGGATGATCAGATACTGCATGGAACTGTATCTGGTACAGATATCCACACGCCGGATGGTGTTTTGGATAGCCTGTTCCATATGGGAAAGTGTCTGCTCAATTTCTTCAATATGAGCGGGAGTGTCCGAAGTGGCTTCCAGTGTGAGCATTACCAGGTAGCAGCGGCTTCCGCTTCGGATAATGAGCTGTTGCATATATTCATACTGTCTGGAAAAATCCCGGTAATTCAGTTCAAGAGCACCTGCATAGCTGCCACTTTTGCGAAGCGCGTCTGCCACCTGCTGAAGATCCCTGGCAGTACCTGGTGAATCGGAAGAGGAATGACTGATCTGATGATAAAAGGAAAAGTGATTTTTACCATTTTGCTTTACATTGTATAATGCCTTATCTGCTTTGGAATAACAGTCTGCAAAGGTATCGCTGGTAGTGCACATATACAAACCGGCAGACAGAGCAGCATCTTTGATTTCAGGATCAGCTTCTGCGATGGAATGGAAGTGGTGGAAAAGCCGTGTCGTTAGTTTCGACACATTTTCAGCACTTATGTCTGGCAGAAACAGAAGAAATTCATCTCCACCAAGACGACAGGCAATACCGTTGGCTGTATAGCGTGAAAGCAGGGTTCCCAGATTCCTTAAGGCGCGGTCACCGGCCATGTGTCCATAAACGTCATTGATTTTTTTCAGATTATCCATATCAAGGAAAATAAGACAGCCGTTATGTTCTTGCATGAATTCTGCAATAAGCCGCTCTCCAAGGCTTCTCATAGGAAGACCGGTCAGGAAATCATAATTCTTTGAATCCTCCTGGTTCTTTATGGTGCTGACTACTTCTGAAATGAATTTGTTAATGGTGTGGTCAGCCGCTGGTGGAGCTGTTATTTCCTGTGTGCGGATATTGTGGAGAACAACACGCTTTTCATCTAATAGCTTTAAAAATACATCTGTAATTTCCGGATCAAACTGTTTTCCGCGGTTCTTACTGATTTCCTCCCGGATCATTTCCGGAGGAAGTGCATTTCGGTAAATTCTGCGGGAATTCATGGCATCATAGCTGTCTGCCATTGCGGTGATGCGTGCATGAATGGGAATTTCGACACCGGAAAGCCCGTCTGGATATCCATTTCCATCATACCGTTCGTGATGATTTCTGGCCACTTCAACAATATGAGGGACAAAGGTAATATCCTTCAGTATTTCTGCACCGATGACGGTATGTTTTTTTATCAGATTATACTCGTCATCTGTAAGTCTGGAGGGCTTGTTTAAGATCAGATCCGGAATACCAATTTTTCCAATATCATGAAGGTAAGCGGCATGCTTTAACTGCTGGATTTCCTCTGAAGACTATCCAAGCTCGGCGGCAATAAGTGCGGCATATTCTGCCACCCGGTAGGAATGTCCGCGGGTGTATTCGTCTTTAGCCTCGATGGTGGTGGACAAAGTCTGCATCATTTGCAGGGAAAGGTTCTCTGTCTGCTTCTGTTTGTGTTCCAGCTCCAGCTGCTGGCGCGCATTCTCTATATGCTGAATGCTTCGGAGAGTCCGGACAATGTTGACAAACAGCAGAATGAGCATTCCAATGCCGATAAAAAGACCGGACAGGGATGTGACAAAATATACAGAGACACATTCAGCAGCAACGCAAAGCAAAACGAGCAAATGAGCCAGGAGCAGAAGATGGTCTGAGGCTTTTTTTCTGTGGCGGATGTAGAGGCAGAGATGGATAAACACCATCAGGAATGTACCTATCAGTATGATCTGCCCCAGGGGGAGGGTTTCAATGTAGTCTGCAATATTTGCTATGGCCAGAATAGAGCAGACTGTAAAATCCAGCAGGGAGATTCCGATTACAATATGATAAAGTCTGCGGTGAAGCCCATTCTGTATATTGTCTGCATAAAGCAGAAGGGGAATCGGTCCAAGAAGAATCATAACGAAGCATAAGGAAGCCAGGGCAGATGAGTTTGGGATCAGCAGCTGGCGGATCTTGGACTCACCCAGCATCCAGGTTGCTCCCATTATCATACACCAGCCAAGATATTCCATGTCAAAGCTTGTGTGGTACACAAAACCAAGGGTAAGGCTGAAAAGGATGGTAGTCAGTCCTGAAAACAGGGTAAAAAATGCGATGTAAGTGGCCTGTCCGTAATGGTTAAAGATCAGCTGCCAGATGTCAGCTTTATCTCCGCAGAAAATCTGGTTCACAACACCGGAATAGTTGGAGGTGTAGGTGGTCAGTTCAATGCGGAGCTCCTTTCCGGCATCTTCATGGGAGGTGGAGCAGAAAATGAAACGGCTGGCGGAATTTTTCCCAATCAGACGGGTTTTACTGGTGCTGTACTGCTCTCTTAAGGTGCCGTCTATGTAGATGTTTATGTCCTGCAAGGAGGAACGAATCGCTATAGATGAGGCATCAAAATCTGCCGGAAGGGTAGATGTGATGACCATGGTTTCGCCTGCGGGAACATCATAGGAACCGGGAACTGTGATTTCTTCAGTGGTGCCGTCAGACTTTTCCCAGGTAAAGGTTCCGGGATAGAGGAGGGACGGAGAGTTTCCACTGACAGTTCTTTCATCAGCACCGAAAAACTGCATGAAAATGAACCATCCAAGAATGGCGAGCATCAGAAAATAGAAAATGTATCTTGGTCCCTGGCGGGCAGGGGATTTCTCCTTGGTCATGGTAATTCTCCTTGTATGTGAGTGGTGTTAAATTTTTGTGGTTGTTAATTGTATTATACTATATGCGAAGAGATTCATCAAAACATTATTATTCATAATGGTTGGAAAATTTATATGGAAGGTATTTTTTAAAATCTTTCACAAATCTGACCGTTTCGGTATACGAAATTCTAATAAAGTGGTATAGTTAATCTAAATAAGCTTTACAAAAATATGTGGCGTTTGGGCTGAGTTGAGAAAAATTGTGTCAGAAAACATATGAAGTACGGGGGAAAATATGGATATTTTAGTTGTGATTGATATGCAGAATGATTTTATTGACGGAGCGCTTGGAACACCGGAGGCGGAAGCGATTGTGCCTAATGTGGTGGACAGAGTGAAGAATTTCAATGGTCTTGTGCTGGCGACCAGGGATACTCACAGCGGGGATTATCTGCAGACCCAGGAGGGCAGAATGCTTCCTGTAGAGCACTGCATCCGCGGCACATACGGCTGGGAGATCCGGGAGGAGATCGCAGAGCTTCTGGAGTCCGGACCCATTGACAAGCCAACCTTTGGCAGCGAAACCCTGGGAAAAGTTCTGAAAGAATTTAATAAATCAGAGACCATTGACAGCATTACACTGGTCGGGCTTTGCACAGATATCTGCGTGATTTCCAACGCTATGCTGCTGAAAGCATTTTTGCCGGAGGTACCGATCATGGTAGATTCTCTTTGCTGCGCCGGAGTGACGCCGGAGAGCCATGAGCGGGCGCTGGAAGCGATGAAAGCCTGCCAGATAGAAGTCCTTTAGGGAGTAATGAGAAAACAGAATCTGGAAGTGGTTGCTTAAGAAAAAATGCCGCAAAGTCACAGGAAATGGTGATTTTGTGGCATTTTCGTTTTTTCTGCGCCGAAAGAAAACTTATTTTCTCATATTTCCATCAAAATCACATGATACTATATTAAAGTAAATTGTGGCTTCTGTCTGATAGGAAACCGCAACGATTTACAGAGCATTGAAGCCTGTTTGAAATACAGAAAGCCTTTTTCAGACACGTTCTAGCGACAGGCTTTAAGAGAGAGGAAAGAGCCGTGAAAAAAATAGAGATTCTTGTTGTAGAGGATGAACCGAAATTAGCACAGACGATTTCTGACTTTCTGAGGATTCAGAACTATGAAGTAGAGACAGCACTGACCGGGAACAAAGCCCTGGAATATTTTTGCCAGAATAAGCAGAAGGTGGATCTGATCCTTCTGGATCTTATGCTGCCGGATATTTCCGGATATACCGTATTGAAAGAGATCAGGAAAATATCGGAGGTTCCGGTTATTATTTTGTCTGCAAGGTCGGCAGTGGCAGACCAGATGAGCGGATTTGAGAAAGGTGCAGATGATTATATCACCAAGCCCTTTACTCTGGCACTTGTGAAAATGCACATTGAGGCGGTGCTGAAGCGTGCCGGGAAGCTGCGGACTATGGTGGAATACAACGATCTGCAGGCAGATGTAAATGCACAGCTTTTATTTTACAAAGGGCAGCATATCCCCACCACCAGGAAGGAATTTGATCTGATGGTTTACTTCATGGAGCATTCGGGAATTGTTCTGCCAAGAGATACCATACTGAATGCGGTGTGGGAATACGATTATACAGGTGATGTGCGGACCATTGATACTCTGGTGAAGCAGCTGCGGAAAAAAATGGGAGAAGGCTGCAATTATATCCGGACTGTTTACGGCGTGGGCTACATCTTCGGGGAGGACATCCATGAAAATTAAAAAAAATTTCTGGAGAGCTGGGAAAGCTCTGTGGATTCAGATTATTGCCTTTGCGGTGGCAGTCATGCTGTATAGCGTGTGCTGTTATCCCATATATACTTCATCAAAGGCCAGAATCATGCGTCAGCTGTATGAAGATATCCATGACATGGATCTTGAGGAACTTAGCGAGGACGACGAAGAAACACTTGGTGATTATCAGAAAGAAAAATTTGAGACTGTAATTGCGAATGAAAATTATGAGCAGATTTATACGTCCAGATCATCTCTGAAGACCACGCATGCCCGTAAGTACATAGAAAACAAAATTGCCCAGTACACAGAAGAAGGAACCCTGGAACAGCGTCGCATGGAATCCAGGCATATTCTGATGTTTCGTGGGAAGATTATACAGGATGGACATACATTCTATGTTTACCTGCGAAAAGATGTTCAGTCAGTTCTGGAAGTGATTGAGGGAACCAGATTATATCTGGCGGTTGTTTTGCTTCTGATGGTGGGATTAAGCTATTTCCTGGAAAAAATGAGTAAAGCAAGTACCGAGAAAAAAGCAAAGCAGTCTGACTATCAGCTTCTGGAAAGCCAGAGAGAATTTGTGGCGAATATTTCCCATGAATTAAAAACACCTCTTGCAGTAGTGTCCAGCCAGGTGGAAATGCTGGAAATCGCAGGAGATAAGATTGATCGTTCCTACTATTATTCTTCCATTCACGAGGAGCTGGACAAAATGTCCAGAATGGTAGGAGAACTCCTTGATTTTTCCATGTTGGACAATCAGATGAGTTCCATGGAAATGAGCCGTGTAAATGTATCAGAAATGATAGAATATCTGCTTCTTCGATATGATGCTATGTTCCGCAAAAACGAGATCAAAGTGGAACAGGAAATCGAAAAGAACTGTTTCGCATACGGAAACCGCATGTATCTGGAAAGAGCAGTAAACAATTATCTGATGAATGCGTTTCAGCACACAGAGCAGGGAAAGCGGATCCGGATTACTCTGAAGAAAGAGAAAAAGCAGATACGTATGGAAGTCTACAACGATGGAGCGCAGATTAAAGAAGAGCAGATGGAGCATATCTGGGACAGCTTTTACACAACTTCCCAGAAGAAGAAACCAGTCACATCTGAGAATGAAGTACGTAACATTGGTCTTGGACTTTTTGTGGTCCGAAAGATTGTGGATAAACATAAAGGAAGCTGCGGAGCTAAAAATATGGAGAACGGAGTGCTGTTCTGGCTTCAGCTTCCGGAAATCAGGGATTTGGGAAAATGAGAAAGTGGAATAAAAAAACAAAAATTGCAGTATTTATTATATTTTTAATTTTAGCTGTGCTGTTTGCCGCTTTATGCTGGAAAAAGCGCCGTGGAATCTATAATACATATATGAAGCTTACTGGTCAGGAGATTCCGTATTCTGTTCAGGAAAAAAGAAGGAAAAAATATGGATATTATGACCAGGAATTGAATGCTTCCATGAATCTGGAGAATCCGGTTTACATAACTGAGAATGACGGTTCTGCAAATGAGATCGAAACAGACATTCCAAAAGAAACCACACGTATAGCATCCTCTTATGAAATCGACCAGCAGCTGCAGGCTGAGCTGGAGAATGGATACAGCTGGGAGGAGCCTATGGTGATCCAGAATCCTTATCAGGTTTCTCCATTGACAGCGGTGATTATTTTCGACACAAAAGAAGAGTGTGCGGTGCGTTTTACGGTCAAGGGAAAAACGGAAGCCGCAGATATCAGCGGAGAAGTGGAATCTGCTGCTTCACACAGAATCCCGGTGATCGGTCTTTACCCGGCAATGGAAAATACAGTTGTTCTGGAGCTTCTGGATAAATCAGGCAAGGTTACAGATTCCCAGGAAATCACTATTACAACGGATGAACTTCCGGATAAACTGGATGATGCTGTGAAACCGGTGAAAACAAGCGGTGAATCTGCCTTTGAACTGACTATGGTATATGGACAGCGGACAACCTTCCCATTTGCTTATGACTGTATGGGAGATATCCGTTGGTACATGAGCGGAGAATTTACTTCTGGAATTTATATGCTGTCAAATAGCAGGATGATAGTTGCCTCCAATGAAGCTTTTATGCCATCCCAGGCCAAACCGCAGACAACCAATCTCTATGAGATGGATTATCTGGGACGCGCCTACACCATGTACTATGTGGCGGGTGGAAATCACCATGAAGTAATCGAAAAAGAGCCGGATGGAAATCTTCTGGTCCTGACCAGTTCCCTGGAAGGACACATTGAGGACAAAATCCAGGAAATTGACAGACAGACCGGAGAAGTTGTAAATGAATTGATAATGGAAGACATTTTTAGCGGGAAATATGAGGACCGGGTTGACTGGACCCATTTAAACACAGTGTCTTATCAGTCGGAGACAGATACCATTGTGATCAGTCCGCGAAATCTGGAATCTGTGGTCAAATTGAACTGGACGACAAAGGAAATCCAGTGGATACTCTGCGATCCGAGATTCTGGGAAGGCACAGAATATGAGAAATATGTGCTTCAGCCGGAAGGAGATTTTGTTTATCAGTTCCAGCAGCATACTGCCTACCAGATGGAAACAGATCTGGATGGAGATGACCAGACAATAGAAGTCAGTATGTTTGATAATCATTATGTAAAAGTACGAAAGTCCGATGTATTGCAATACTTTGATGGTGAAAAAGAATCTTATCTGTTGGTTTATGCTGTAAATGAAGCAGAAAAGACAGTAAAGCAGATTAAAAAGATTCCTACTGTATGGTCTACCATTACTTCTTCTGCTATTTATGATGCTGACAGTAATCATATTTTCGGCATGTGCGGTCATGTGAAGGATTCTGAAGATAAACGAAGAGGAATGAACTATGAGTTTGACTATGATACAGAAGAGCTGATCAATCAGTTCAGCATCAAAAGCTATTATTACCGCGCATCAGAGATGAGAATTGACTGGAATGATCTGGCAGCAGTCATGGAAATAAAAGACAACTATATTATGGGAGAATTATATCAGCCTGTAGAAGCGACCTGGTTCTTCTGGCAGAAGAAGCCGGAACAGGTACTGGAAGACGGCGAGATTACATTACATCTTACCGGGCAGGTGCTTTATGCAGGAGCTTACGATCACCAGATTTCCCAGATCATTTTTCACGGAAAGAAAAATACTTATGTGTATGACACTACAGACATCCGTCTTCATACGAAATCTTACCTGCAGTTCTATGAGAACATTCCGGTACCGCTGCAGGGAATGGAAGCGGATGATTATGAGATTTATGTTGTATATCAGAACGAATTTTATGATTTGGAACAAAATATAAAAATTAAGTGATTTAATGCTGCTGTTCACTGGTAACATTCTGCGAAGCGTGTTGCTGTGAATGGTGGAAACAGTAAAACTTTAAATTTTTACAGGCAATATTAAGAAAGTGTTTCTGTTTTATTGCGGAACTATGCTATAATAGTTGATAACACGACCAGAGCGTGTTTGAAAAATGATTCCGGCACATTTGGCAGAATATTTATTTCAAACATGCTCCAGGTAAATGAAGTTATACCAGAAAAATAAAGGGAGTAAAAAAATGAAGAAAAAAGTTTTATTACAGGTAATGGGAGCCGTTCTGGTGGCTGGTTTAATGGCTGGTTGTGGTGGCACAAATGATACAAAGACGGAAGAGAATACCAAGACAGAAGCTGCCGCAGACAATGCTGATGCCAAGGAAGAGCCTGACAGCACGGAAGCAGAAGATACAAGTGAAGATTCTGCAAGTACTGATTCCGCTGAAGAAGACAGTGCAGAGGCAGATGACACAGCTGCAGAAGCAGAGAGTACAGGTGAGGATTCTGCAAGTAGTGATTCAACAGAAGCAGACAGTGCAGAGGTGGCCGACAGCAAGGAGACAGAAGCAGCAGGAAGTTCTGCTGGTACAGCAGCCCAGACTGCAAACAGTG
>NZ_JBCPGE010000058.1:0-10905 GCF_040914025.1 Ruminococcus sp. RTP21484sp1_RTP21281st1_A8_RTP21281_210402 | reverse complement strand
CTGTATGATTAAGCTGAAGATCGAGAAAGACGGCAGCAAGGAGACTTTGGACTGGGCGAATCTGAAGCTGACTGACAGTGAAGGAAATGAATACAGCAGAATGGATGATGAATTCATTTCAGAGCTTGGTATGACACGTATGGCAGGAACCACTTTGAATTTCGGTTCCAACGAGGGCTGGATCGCATTTGAGATTGACGAGAATGCAGAAGGTCTGGAGCTTAGCTATCCATTTGAGGCAGAGGAATATCACTGCGCATTATAAGGATGATAAAAAATGCAGACAATCCGTCAGCTGCCATGACGGTGGTATGAAAATGCGGATTTTGTATTAGATCGTGTTTGAGAAATCATAAAATTGCACAGGAGGCTGGCATGAAGAATAAAAGATATCGGGAACTGGCTGCAATACTTGTAATGATGACAATGACAGCGGGTTCTATTACTACAGTTGCAGCAGAAACAGAAACTACAGCAGAGGAAGAAACTACAGCAGAGACAGAAACAGATGAGCCGGAAACAGAAACTGCCGAGGATGCAGAGAATGCAGATTCCGAGGCAGCAGAAACAGCAGATACCCAGTCCCAGGCGACAGCCTTGGAAGTAACTGACCGGTTTGCACAGCAGACTGCTGTTGATGAAGCACTTCTTCAGGAGGCATCAAACGGCTACAGTCTTGATGAGGCTCTGATTGTAGTCAATCCATATGGAATGTCCCCTTTAAGTGCAGTTGCCGTTTTTTCCACAGAGGAAGCCTGCGGCGGAACTGTTACTGTGAAAGGGAAATCAGCAGAGAACGATGTGACGGGAACTTTTGAGGAGGCAACGGAGCATATCGTCCCGATTTATGGTCTTTACAACAATGATACCACAGAGGTTGTAATCACTCTGGATGATGGGACTTCTGCTACCTTTGAAGTAACCACAGAAGATATAGGTGTTGATTACGGTACAATCCAGACAGAGATGAAAAGCGAGGCAAGTTACGATTATTCGAACCTGACTTTTGTCTGCTCCACTATGGGAACCCTGTATGGAGTAGATGCGGCCGGAGATATCAGATTCTTTACCAATATTGGCGGAACTCTCGGAGTTCACCAGCTGGAGAACGGGCATCTTCTCATGCCTGCATCCTATGTGCTGAAGAGCAGCTACTATAAAGAAGGAATGATCGAAGTCGACCTTCTGGGAAAAATTTACCGCGAATACATGATTCCTGGTGGCCAGCATCACGATTTCGTGGAGCTTCCGGATGGCAATCTCCTGGTGGCTTCTGACAGCCCGGACTTAAGCACAGTTGAGGACTACGTGGTAGAAATTGACCGCGAGACCGGTGATGTTGTATGGGAGCTTGACATGAAAGATCTCATCAGCCAGGAAGATGGACAGTCTGCTTCTATGGATTCAGACGGAAGTGAGGAAGCTGACTGGTTCCATAATAATGGTCTTGCCTATGATGCAGAGAATGATCTGGTTCTTCTTTCTGCAAGACACAAAGATGCCATTGTAGCAGTAAATAAAGAGGACAAATCCCTGGCATGGATCCTTGGAGATCCTACAGGCTGGGATGGTGTGGATCCGTCTTATTTCTTTACTCCGGAGGGAGAAGATTTCGAATGGTTCTATGCACAGCATAATGTTTCCATTCTGGATAATGGAGATATTGCTCTTTTTGACAATGGTACTGCCAAGGTAAAACGTGTGGATGGCGATAACCGTGTAAGTGGTGATAACGTATATTCCCGTGCGGTTGTTTATCAGATTGATACAGAGAACATGACCGTTTCCCAGGTAACTGAGTATGGTAAAGAGCGAGGCGCCGACTGGTATTCGGACTGGATTTCCGGTGTGGTTTCCCTGGATGGAACACAGGATCATCTGTGGATCACAGCTGGCTCCCACTTGCATAGCGATGAAGAAAACCGCAGTGATTATTACCCGAAAGATATGTTTGTACAGGGACTGACCAAGACCACACATATTGATCAGGTAGATAATGGAGAGCTGAGCTTTGAGCTGACGATCTCCGGTGACACTTATAATGCGCTGACCTATCGTTCTTTCCGCATGCCCCTTTATACAGAAGGAAAATATGATCCATCCGCAGTTCCGGAGGTGCTTGGTTCTCTTGGAGAGACAAGTTATGAGGAAAGCAGCATTGATGTGAGCACCGCAGAGGCTTTGCCAGATGGCTGGAATTTCCTGCTGGATGGAAGCAAGATCAGTGTGAACGGAAGCTTCCAGACCCAGACCGCAGCAGCAGATCTGCAGGCTGGAAAGATGATCCTGATAAGCGGTGAGTCCCAGAGAGCTTATCAGCTGACACAGACTCCTTCTGAAGGAGATGACGGAACAAATGTTACAGTTAAGGGCTGGACGGCAGTTGACGGGCTGGAAGGTCAGAAATGGGATATTTACCTGGAACTGGACGGTGTTCTTTATAATACGGGATATATGTACAGTCAGGCATAAGTATATAATTTGTCAAAATGGGTTCAAGAGCCTTGAACCCATTTTGACGTTACAGGCTTTGCAGCCTGTACAGACATAACGACAAAAATTTGAGGAGCTTACAGTATGAAAAAATGGAGCAAAAAGAAAAAAATCACCATTCTGCTTCTGTTTCTGGTGCTGCTTGCATTGTTTGCAGGCCTTTGCTGGAAAAAGCGGCGGGGAATTTATAATACTTACATGAAACTTACCAATCAGGAAATTCCCTATTCTGTAAAAGAAAAACGGAAGAAAAAATATGGCTATTACGGTCAAAAGCTGAATGTTACCATGGATGTGGATGACACGATTTCCATTCAGGAAAACGATGATTCCGCGAATGATATCCAGACTGAAATCCCTCAGGCGAAAACACTGGTGGCAACCTCCTATGAGATTGACCAACAGCTGCAGGCAGAGCAGGAAAATGGATATACATGGGATGATCCCATGGTTATTCTTAACCCATATCAGATTTCCCCATTAACTGCAGTAGTACTTTTTGACACAGAAGAAGAGTATGGAGTGCGCTTTACTGTGAAAGGAAAAACTGCAGCAGCAGACATCAGCGGAGAGATAGATGCGGCCAGTTCACACAGAGTGCCCATTATCGGTCTTTATCCGGGAGAGGATAATACAGTAGTACTGGAACTTCTGGATGATTCCGGCAGAGTGAAGGATTCCCAGGAGATCACCATTACAACAGAAGCTTTGCCAGAGTCTCTTACGGATGTGATCGAACCTGTGGAGACCAGTGGAGAATCTGCATATGATCTGACCATGGTTTACGGACAGCGCACTCATCTTCCTTTTGCATATGACTGCATGGGAGATATTCGCTGGTATATGAACAAAGAGACTGGAAATTATGGCCTTTACATGCTTTCCAACTGCAGAATGATCTGGCAGGATACTGCCGGATATGTTCCGAACCTGGAGAAGCCTCAGTCTACCAATCTTTATGAGCTGGATTATCTGGGAAGAGCTTACAACATGTATTATCTTTCCGGGGGAAGTCATCATGAGGTAATTGAGAAGGAGCCAGGCGGAAATCTTCTGGTGCTTACAAGCTCCATGCAGAGCCATTGTGAAGATAAAGTTGAGGAAATCGACCGGCAGACAGGTGCGGTGGTAAATGAACTGAAACTTCAAGATATTATTAAATGCAAATACGAGAATCTGGTTGACTGGGCTCATATTAATACGGTTTCCTATCAGCCGGAGACAGATACTATTCTGCTCAGTGTCCGCAATCTGGAATCTGTGATCAAGGTAAACTGGACAACCAAGGAAATCCAGTGGATTCTTTGCGATCCAAGATTCTGGGAAGGCACAGACTATGAAAAATATGTGCTGAAAGCAGATGGTGATTTCATTTATCAGTTCCAGCAGCATACAGCATATCAGATCGATACAGATCTGGATGGCGATGACCAGACTATAGAAATCACCATGTTTGATAACCATTTCCTGTGGAGAAGGAAGAAAGATATCGACTATTATGACAAGACAGAGGAATCCTACCTGCTGGTATATTCTGTAAATGAAGCAGAAGGTACTGTGAAGCAGATTAAGAAGATTCCTACGGTATGGTCCAAGATCACATCCGCAGCGATTTATGAGGCTGACAGCAATCATTTCTTCGGAATGTGCGGTCATGTGGCAAATGCAGAAAACGGCTGGAAGGGAATGACCTACGAGTTTGACTACGATACAGAGAAGGTCCTGAATCAGTACTGTCTTAAGAAAACCTTTTACCGTGCAGAGGAAATGCGGATTGATTACAACGATCTTGCAAGTCCTATGGAGCTGGATGAGAATTATATCAAAGGAGAATTGTGGCAGCCGGTGAAGACCTGGAAATGGCTGTGGAACAAGAAACCGGATCAGGTGCTTCCGGCAGATACCCTGACATATAACATCACTGGAAAAGTGCTCTATATAGGGACCTATGATCATCAGATTTCCCAGATCATTTTTAAAGGGGCGAAGAATACCTATGTTTATGATACAACAGAGGTTCGTCTGCATATGGAAACATTTCTGGATTTCTATGAAAATATCCCGGTGCCGCTTCAGGGAATGAATGCAGATAATTATGAAATCTACGTCATGTATCAGGACGGATTTTATGATACACAGCAGACCTTTGCAATCAATTAAACAGGTGATATTGCAAAGCCAGAATAGTAAGGGTATTGAGCCCGGATTCAGCTACCGCAGCTGAATCCGGGAAAAATATACAGCAAAGCAGGGCGCGCAGATTGCGGGAATGATTTTCAAACACGCTCTGGACGCGGAAAAAAATGCTGCAAAATCATTTTTGCAATGATTTTGCAGCATTTTCTATGACTGGGAAAAACTTTTGCGGTATGCCGCCGGGCTGTAGCTCAGAGTCTTTTTGAAAACAGAGCAGAAGTAATTGCTGGAAGAAAAGCCCAGCTGGTAAGCAATATCTGTAATGGAATCATCTGTAGTCTTCAGAAGCATCTGTGCCCGATCCATTTTCTGGAGGGTAATGTATTCAGCAGGAGTAATTCCCAGTTCTTCTTTAAATTTGGCTTTAAAACGGGATAGAGAATAGTTGGATGCCTGGGCAAGCTCCTGAAGTGTAATGGGGTTTTCAATATTCTGTTCAATGTATTTCAGCGCATGTCCGATGTCACTGTTCAGCTGTTCATTGATCTCTTCCTGGGCTGGAACTGCAGTCAGGTAGTTCAGACTGGCAAGTACACAGGTCAGATACTGGACACCGGCAATGGAGTCGCCTTCTGTTCCGTAAGAAATCAGGTTAAAAGCAGTGCGCAGCATGGAAATCTGGGAACTGCCTACATGGTACAGGTGCTGATCCATATTCAGAAGCCGATGGCACAAAATATTGCTGTAATGCTGGTTCAGACCAAGGAAATTATCGTGCTCCTTCAGATCCAGCTGCATTGCAAAAAATTCGCAGCGGTTCTGGGCAATATGTCCTGTAGTATGAAGCTCATAAGGTCTGGTGATAAAAAGGTTATTTCCGGTAGCACAGTAGCTGGTGCGGACGCCGCCTTTCATAACGTAAGTCTTGCGCTGGCCTTTCACCATGAAATGAAGCTCGATGATATCAGAGTGATAATGCAGAGGAACCGGAACGCCAGGTGCCATAGGTGTAAAATGAGAAAGATTTCTAAGCCCCGGGATCTTATGTTTATCTGCTGTTAATATTTTTTTATGTTCGTTCCATATGTAATCGTCAAATATTTCCTGTTCCATTCAAGTCGCCTCTTCTTATGTCCGTGAATTATTGTGTTGCAGTCTGTTTTACTACTGTTCACTGGTAACGTTCCGCGAAGTGTGTTACTGTGAACGAAGTGAACCGTAACTCTGTTTTGTTTACCGCACTATGTTTTGCTGGTTTGTATTCTTTTTCGTACAAAGTTATAAAATAGTACTAAATATTTTGCTGAAAGCAATTTTAAATTATTTATATTATACTATAGTCACAGTTGAAAAGCAATTGCGCGGTTGCAGTGGATAGTAAATGTTGTTGTTCATTCCGTTCATAAAAACACATCGCGGAACGTTACCGGTGAACAGCAACAAGTAAACATCAAGAGGGAGAAGAGCATGAAAAAAACAATTGCAGGCGGCGTATGGCCGGTTATGATCACACCTTTTACAGAGGACAACAGGATCGACTATGATGCAGTCCTTCGAATCATTGAGTGGTATGACAAGAACGGTGTTGACGGAATCTTCGCAGTATGTCAGTCCAGTGAAATGTTTGAGCTGAGCCCACAGGAGAGAGTGGAGCTTGCAAAATTTATTATCAATAATACACCAAAGCACATGGGAGTAATTGCTTCCGGACATTGCGCTGAGAAGGTAGAGGATCAGATCCGCGAAGCTCAGACTGTAATCGATGCCGGTGTAGATGCATATGTTTTCATTTCCAATCAGTTTGCAAAAGAGAACGAGAGCGAAGATGTAGCTAAGAAAAATATTGAATATCTTCTGGATCACATTGATGGAGATATGTTCGGTGTTTATGAGTGCCCGGCACCATACAAGAGACTTCTTTCACCAGAGCTTCTCAAATGGTGTGCAGAGACTGAGAAATTTGCATTCCTGAAAGACACCTGCTGTGATCTTGATCAGCTGGAAGCAAAATGCAAAGCAGTTGAGGGCACCGGATTAAAGATCTTCAATGCAAATGCAGCAACACTTCTTCGCAGCATGGAAATGGGATGTGCAGGATACTCAGGAGTTATGGCAAACTTCCATCCGGATCTTTATGTATGGCTTTGCAAGAACTATAAAGAGCAGCCGGAGAAAGCACAGGAGCTTATGAACTTCCTTGGCGCTGCTTCCATGGTTGAGTGCCAGGTATATCCGGTAAACAGCAAATACCATATGAATCTGGTAGGTGTGCCGATGACACTTCAGTCAAGAAGACAGGATTATAAGCTTCTTACAGGAAGCAAGAAATTAGAGATCGAAGAGTTCTGTGCGATCACAGAGACCTTCCGCAAGAGCTTTTTTGGAAAGTAATCAGAGATAACTGCCGGAACGGTGGGGACCGTGAGGCCGGCTGAAAGGTATTTCTTAAGATTTGTAATTGGG
The DNA here is from genome assembly GCF_040914025.1 of Ruminococcus sp. RTP21484sp1_RTP21281st1_A8_RTP21281_210402. Classification (NCBI taxonomy): domain Bacteria; kingdom Bacillati; phylum Bacillota; class Clostridia; order Eubacteriales; family Oscillospiraceae; genus Ruminococcus; species Ruminococcus sp. RTP21484sp1_RTP21281st1_A8_RTP21281_210402. The sequence goes on along the minus strand of NZ_JBCPGE010000058.1, from coordinate 3,813 downwards.
GTTACAAATATACGTGAAAAAAGGGAAACAAAAACACATAGTGTGTAAAAATCAGGAGGATGAGAGAATGAAAAAAAGATTAATGGCAGCAGTATTATCAACAGCTATGGCAGCAACAATGCTGTTAACAGGAAGCATCAGTGTACAGGCAGCAGATGCTGCAGCAGCAAATGACCCGGCAGTAGAGCTGATCTTTACATCAGTATCTGTAAGCGGTGACTCCCATACAGAGGCTATGTATGAGTTTGCAGATAAAGTTGAGGAATTATCCGGTGGTTCCGTAACATGTAAATGCTACGACAACGGTTCTCTGTTCTCTTCCGAGAACGAGTTTGATGCTCTTCTTAACGGAGATGCAGATCTGGCATATATTTCCTTCCCGACAATTGCAACACAGATTCCGTCCTACAGCATGTTTGCTTCCGGATATCTGTTCAGCTCCTATGAGCATATGACAAGCGTTCTCAACGGTGACATCGGACTTAACAAGATCCGTCCACAGATTGAAGAGACACTGAACATCAAACCTCTTTCCAGCTTCTATCTTGGAAGCCGTGTAATCAACACAAGAGAGAAAGAAATCAACAGCTACGATGACATGAACGGATTACTTCTCCGTATGCCGAACTCTGAAGCATGGCTGTTCCTTGGTGAGGCACTTGGTGCAAACCCGACACCACTTTCCTTCAGTGAGCTGTATACTGCACTTCAGACTGGCGCTGTAGATGCACAGGATAACCCGCTTCCAAGTATCGAGAGTGCAAAATTCTATGAAGTAACAAAATACATCGCAATCACAAACCACGTTGTTGATTCCATCATGCCATGTATCAACGGTGACACATGGAACAGCATGACAGAGGCTCAGCAGGAAGCTGTTACTGAGGCTATGGAATATGCAAGAGACGTAAACGATACAGCAAGACTTGACAGAGAAGCTGAACTGATCAAATTCTTTGAGGAGCAGGGACTTACTGTTACATATCCTGACATCAACGAGTTTAAAGAAAAAGTTCAGGCTAAGTATATGGAAAACGAAGATATGATCAAAGACTGGGATATGGATCTTTACAACGAAATCCAGGCTATGGCTGATACAACAACCGCAGAAGAGTAAACTGAATTGTCGTGACAACAGGCAAGACATAGTGATTAGCTATGAATTGACAGCAAAACTTGAGACATCTGTCTGACTTATAACAAAGAAAAGTCCCAGGCTGTGTGTACGGCCTGGGCTTTTTAACAAAGAACAGATTTTTTGCCTGTCTGCACAGGTGAAACCTTTTGCAGTAGTGTCTGCAAAAGGGAACAAACCGATGGCAGAAAAGTGAATCTGAGAGGAGAGGAAACTGTGGATAATTTCAAAAAGATCGGGAAAAAGATCGTCGATTTTCTTGGCGTTTTTATCCCAAACATTACGTTTTTGGTAATTTTCCTTACCTTTATGGTAACGATCGTATCCAGATATTTTTTCAAAACCCCTGTAACATGGAGTTATGAGGTATCTGTTCTGGGTTACATGTGGACCATGTTCTTCGGCGTTGGTAAGGCAATGGAGGCTGATGAACACGTAGTATTTGGTCTGGTTTACGATGCTGTAAAACCTCGTACCCAGTTTATTTTTAAAGTAGTTTACAATACATTTCTTTTAATCCTGCTGGTAACCTGTTTTGTACCGTGTTTCCAGTCCATGGTTGGAAAGAAAATGGTGACAGGAGTTCTGAAGCTTCCATATACAGTTGTTTTTGCACCATTTATGTATATGCTGGCTGAGATCATTGTCAGAACCTGTATCAATATCAGAAATGCATTTAAAGAATACAAGGAAGGAGGAAAAGAATCATGAGTATGCCGATTATTATGTTGTTTGTGGTTATGGCTATCTGCTTCATAATCCGTATGCCTGTTTCTTTCTCCATGCTTGCAGCTTCTATTACATATTTTCTGCTTGCAGCTCCGGACAAACTGGGCCAGGTATTTACCGTTATCACTGGTAACATGTTTGCAAACTATACCATGCTTGCAGCGCCGCTGTTTATTTTCATGGCAAACGTGCTGAATGAAGGTGAGGTAACAGACAAGCTGTTCTCTTTCTGTAATGGTCTTCTTGGAAGATTAAAAGGTGGTACAGCACAGGTTAACGTATTTATTTCCCTTATTTTCTCCGGCATGACCGGTTCTGCTATCGCAGATGCTTCCGGCATTGGTCTGATGGAGATCGACCAGATGAAAAAAGAGGGTTACGATGCAGAGTTCAGCTGTGCTATCACAGCCGCTTCCGCAACTGTAGGACCGATTTTCCCGCCAAGTATTCCGATGGTTATTTACGCTATGTTATCTGGCGCTTCCATTGGTAAGCTGTTCATGGGCGGTATGGTTCCTGGCGTTTTACTTGCCATTCTTCTTATGATCTATGTTGCGTTTATTTCTCATAAGAGAAATTATCCGGCTGGTGTGGTCATGAGTAAGAGAGAGTTCCTGAAGGCTACCGTGCAGGCTCTTCCGGCGCTGTTTACAGTTGTAATCCTTCTTGGCGGAATTTATTCCGGTATCTGTACTCCTACAGAGGCTGGTGCTGTTGCTTCTGCATACGCACTGATCATCTCAGCACTGATTTACAAAACACTGGGATGGAAAAAGCTTTGGGGTATCATCAAGAAATCCGCTGCAAACACAGCTACACTGGCTCTCCTTTGCGGAACTTCCATGCTGTTCTCTTACATCATCTCTCTGGAGCAGGTTCCGAGAGTTGTTGCAAGCCTGGTTATGGGAATCACAGATAACAAATACATTTTCCTGTTTATCGTAAACATCGTATTCCTGCTTCTTGGCTGTGTACTTGATGTAAGTACTATCCAGCTGGTATTCGTACCAATGGTTCTTCCGTTGGTACAGGCTATGGGTATTGACCTTGTTCATTTCGGCGTTGTAATCTGCCTGAACATGATGATCGGTCTTTCCACACCGCCATTTGGTATGCTGTTGTTTATTGTTTCGGGACTTGGAAAAACGAAGATCAAGGGTGTCATACGGGAGATTTTGCCGATGGTACTTATTATGATCGGGCTGTTGTTCCTGGTTACTTATGTACCGGATATTATTATGTTTATACCTAACAACTTCATGTAAAATATGAACTTGGGTAGTTGGAAAAGGGACTGTTTTGCAGTCCCTTTTGTTGTATCGGGAGGCGCGGTTACCCGGACGCACTTTCGCAGCTGATATTCCACGCGGGGCGGTGCAACACTGCGGCGAGCTAACTGTTAACTACGACTAAATCGTTCAGGAGAGCCTTCACGATTAAGTCTTCGTAAGCAGTGGATCTCGCCTCCGTTAAGGGCGCACCTGGAAATGCCCCGCTTAGGAATATCAGTTGCGAAAACGCTGTGTATTGGTAACGAATGGATACAATAAAAGCGACGGTGCTGGTGATGATGGAATAGGGAATTTAGAACAATAATGTAATGTGGGACTATAAGAGGAGGACATGAGGATGGGCACATTGGATGAGGTAAAGGGATTGATTAAGAATCCGCCGAAGGAGTATCGGAGTGCTCCTTTCTGGGGGTGGAATGACAGGCTTCAGAGGGAGAATCTGGGAGAGCAGATAGAGGGATTTAAGAAGGCGGGAATGGGGGGATTTTTTATTCATTCCCGTGAAGGGCTGGAGACGGAGTATCTTTCCACAGAGTGGATGGAGGATGTGAAGTTCTGTGTGGATAAAGCCCGGGAAAATGACCTGGAGCTGTGGATATATGATGAGGATAAATGGCCGTCGGGGGCTGCGGGAGGTATGGTCAGCAAGGTAAATCC
>NZ_JBCPGE010000057.1:0-27662 GCF_040914025.1 Ruminococcus sp. RTP21484sp1_RTP21281st1_A8_RTP21281_210402 | reverse complement strand
TTTTTCTTTATTTTAACATGAAAAAGGGTAAACGAATATATGTTTTGTGCAACTTTTATTTTTCAAACACGCTCTAGAGCGTGTTTCAAAAATCATTCCCGCAATCTGCACGCCCCACTTTGCGGTATATTTTGCCCTCTTTCAGTCGACGTAGCCCGCTACGCCGCCCTCAATCGGACAAATCTCCCACAAATTGTGAAGTACATCTTGCAGAAAGCCTTTTTCAAACACGCTCTAGAGCCTGTTTCAAACACATTCTAGACAATACTACCTGCAGTGTCTGAATTTTAGTCAATGTTTAACAATTGTATAACGACAAAATAACAAGAATTTGGTAGCATGTAATTACTTTTTGAAGTGTGAAAAAATTGACGATATGCAATAAAATAGAAGCCAATTTTTAAATAATATGCACAAAAAAAGTTGCTATCCACACTGAATTGTGTTAAAATCTGTCTATAAAATGAGACTTGCGACAGGAGGCTTTTATGAAAAAATGGGGAGATATTATCAAGAATATGACTTTGCTTAGTCAATTTAGTTTATCCTTTATCACTCCTCTGCTTCTGTGCCTGCTGATCTGCTGGTGGATGAGTACCAGCCTGGGAATAGGAGAATGGATTTTTATTCCTGGCTTTTTTTTCGGACTGGGAGGCTCCTTTACAGTAGCCTATAAGCTTTACCTGTCCGTAACCGGACATCAGAAGAAAGAGAAAAAGAAGAATAAAGTTTCATTTAACAGACATCATTAGAGTGTGTTTGAGGAATCATTCCTGCAAAGTGTGACGTACATTTTGCAGAAAACCTTTTTCAAACACGTTTCAGAAGGGAGATTTGTATGAGCAAAATGTTTGCAGATGTGCAGCCGGCAGTGAGGAAAGAGACGAAGAAGGTGGCGATTGGTACATTTGTATGCGTAGTCCTGATGTGGGCTGTATTTGGAATCGGACATCTGGCAGTGCCGGAGCAGATTCCGTTTGATTATACAGTGCTTCTCGCCGGATTTATCGGCGGGATGGTGGCAGTACTGAACTTTTTCCTTATGGGACTGACCGTTCAGAAGATAGTTTCCATGGAGGACGATAAACAGGCTGCAGCGAAGATGAAGGCCAGCTATAGTCAGAGAATGATGCTTCAGCTTATCTGGGGCGTTCTGGCGATTGCGGTTCCCTGTTTTCAGTTTGTAGCCGGAATCTTACCATTGCTTTTTCCAAACATTGTGATCAAGACAGTTGGAATCATTGGGGGGAGGAAGGCCGCATAATGATATATACAATTTTATGTAACTATTCAGCAGGTACTGCTCCGCGAAGTGTGTGACAGATGTGGTACGGAACAGTTACAAATTTATAATGACAGGAGGTGAGAGTACATGGATATCGAAATAACCGGTGGCAGGATATTCTATACGTTTCCGTTCGAGATTCCCATCCTGGGGAAATTCCAGATCACGGAGACTCTGGTTGTAAGCTGGCTGGTTATGCTGTTGATCACAGGACTTTGTATCTGGCTGACACATGATCTGAAAGTGGAGAAAATATCCAGGAGACAGGCTGTGGCTGAACTTCTGGTGGAGACAGCAAATAAGTTCGTCATCGGAAATATGGGTGAGAAATTCAGCTATATGATTCCTTTTGTGGCGGCGCTTTTTGCCACCAGTGTGGTATCCAACCTGATCAGCCTTGTAGGACTGCGAAGCCCTACAGCAGATCTTTCCACAGAAGCTGCATGGGCAGTTGTTGTATTTACCATGATCACGGCACAGAAGATCAAGACAAATGGTTTCGGTGGATATATGAAGGGATTTACAACTCCGATCCCTATTATGACACCATTTAATATTCTTTCTGAGATCGCCACACCGATCAGTATGGCGTGCCGTCATTTTGGAAATATTCTTTCCGGTGTAGTTATCAATGGTTTGATCTATGCAGCGCTGGCGCTGGCAAGCTCCAAACTGTTTGGATTGATTCCGGGTATTGTGGGAGATGTTTTGTCGAAGATCCCATTCCTGGACGTTGGTATTCCGGCAATTATGTCAGTTTATTTTGACTGGTTTTCCGGAATCATGCAGGCATTTATTTTCTGTATGCTGACTGTTATGTATATAGCAAATGCAGCAGAAGAATAGCGTAAAGAAGGCGGATGTTCACGAAGTGGGCAGAAAATCGGAAAATGCAGAAAATATTTTGCAGTTTTCGGATAAATTGAATTTTTAACAAGAGAAATCATAAATAACAGGAGGATTTGATTATGGATTTTACAGTATTGGCAAAAGGTATCGCACTGGCTGGTTGTGCAATTGGTGCTGGTCTTGCACTGATCGCAGGTATCGGACCTGGTATTGGAGAAGGTAACGCAGTTGCAAAAGCTCTGGAAGCAATCGGACGTCAGCCAGAGTGTAAAGGTGATGTAACCTCTACCATGCTTCTTGGTTGTGCGATCGCAGAGACTACAGGTATTTACGGTTTCGTAACCGGTCTGCTTCTGATCTTTGTTGCACCTGGTACCTTCATGAAGTTCCTTGGATAATTAAGGACAAGTATCACAGGCGTTACCATTCACAGACCGCTGTTATGGAAGCTCCATAGAGACGGCACCAAAGCAGCTGGTTTCTATACTGGTAAGATACTGGAACGGTATGAATGGTAGCAGTTACAACAGGAGGTTAGAACATGCAGGTACAGGAACTTGTAGGAATTGTGCCGTGGACGTTTATCGCACAGATCTGCAATCTTTTTCTTCAAATGTATCTGATAAAAAGATTTTTGTTTAAGCCTGTCAATGAAATGCTTCAGAAGAGAAGATCAATGGCAGATGCCGAAATCCAGGATGCTACAAAGGCGAAGGAAGAAGCTCTTGCCATGAAGACAGAGTATGAACAGAATATGCAGCAGGCCAAAGCAAAGGCCAGTGATATTGTCACAGAGGCACAGAGGACAGCTTCCCTCCAGAGTGAGGAGATCCTGAAAAGTGCAGCCCAGGAAGCCCGTGCTATGAAAGAGAAGGCTGAGAGCGACATTGCACAGGAGAAACGAAAAGCTGTCAATGAGGTGAAGAATGAGATCGGCGGCATGGCAATGGAGATTGCCGGCAAGGTGATCGAGCGTGAGATCAAAGAAGAGGATCACGCGAAACTGATCGACGAGTTTATTTCGAATGTAGGTGAGGCATCATGACGCAGATTGCCAGATTATATGGCAGCAGCATGTATGATCTTGCTGCTGAAGAACAGCTTACCGACACTGTGCTGGAGCAGATGCAGACAATCCGGCAGCTTTTCCGGGAGAATCCCGATTATGTGAAATTGTTGTCAGAGCCTTCGATCCCGAAGGAAGAGAGGACAAAACTTCTTGATACTGCATTTGGAACAGAAGCAGAACGGTATCTGGTGAATTTTCTGAAACTGCTGTGTGAGCGCGGAATCCTGGGAGAGTATTCCGGATGCTGTGAGGAATTTACACGGCGGTACAATGTGGACCATAACATTGCCACTGCAGTGGTGACCAGCGCGGTTGCACTGACAGATGAGCAGATGGCAGCGCTTAAGGACAAGCTGGAGAAGATAAGCGGTAAGACCGTTACCCTGACCCAGAAGACAGATCCTACAGTGCTTGCAGGTCTTAAAGTGGAACTGGAGGGCAGACAGCTGGACGGTACAGTAAAGAGCCGTCTGGATGATCTTTCCAGGAAATTAAACGAGCTTATAGTATAAGGATGGATAGAGAAAATGCAGCTTAAACCTGAAGAAATTTCAAAAGTCATCCGCAGTCAGATCAAATACTACGATAACGCTATCAAACAGAATGAGACCGGTACGGTTCTTATGGTTGGTGATGGTATTGCAAGAGCCAGCGGTCTTATCAACTGTATGGCAGGAGAGCTTCTTGAGTTTGAGGACGGAAGCTTCGGAATGGCGCAGAACCTGGAAGAAAACAGTGTTTCTATCGTTTTATTTGGGGATGATTCCGGTATTGGCGAAGGTCAGACCGTAAAGCGCACCGGAAAGGTGGTATCCGTTCCGGTTGGTGAGGCTATGATCGGGCGAGTTGTAAATGCCCTTGGACAGCCTATTGACGGTGCAGGACCTGTAGTGACAAGTGAATACAGGGCGATTGAGAGCCCGGCACCAGGTATCTGCGAGAGACAGGGCGTTAACCAGCCTCTGCAGACCGGTATTAAGGCAATTGACTCCATGGTTCCCATTGGAAGAGGTCAGCGTGAGCTGATCATCGGTGACCGTCAGACTGGTAAGACCACTCTGGCAGCAGATACTATTATCAATCAGAAGGGGAAGGACGTGATCTGTATCTATGTTGCAATTGGTCAGAAGCGTTCCACCGTATCTTCCCTGGTTGAGACTCTTACAAGAAATGGCGCTATGGATTATACCATCGTTGTAGCGGCTACTGCTTCAGAAGCCAGCCCGCTGCAGTACATTGCACCGTATTCCGGATGTGCAATGGGTGAATATTTTATGTATAAGGGAAAAGATGTACTTATCATTTACGATGATTTAAGTAAGCATGCGGTTGCTTATCGTGCACTTTCCCTGCTGATCCGTCGTCCACCGGGACGTGAGGCATATCCTGGAGATGTTTTCTATCTCCATTCCAGACTTCTGGAGCGTGCCGCAAGACTGGATGAGGCACACGGCGGCGGTTCCCTGACTGCACTTCCGATCATCGAGACACAGGCAGGAGACGTTTCCGCATATATTCCCACTAACGTTATTTCCATCACAGACGGACAGATTTTCCTGGAGACAGAGCTGTTCCATTCCGGTGTTATGCCGGCTGTAAACCCTGGTATTTCCGTATCACGAGTTGGTGGAAATGCACAGATCAAGGCAATGAAGAAGGTTGCCGGTACTTTGAAGCTGATTTATTCCCAGTATCGAGAGCTGCAGAGCTTTGCTCAGTTTGGATCTGATCTGGATGCAGATACCAAGGCCAGACTGGAGCAGGGAGCCCGTATTGTGGAGGTTCTGAAGCAGAACCAGAATGCGCCGGTTCCAGTTGAGAAGCAGGTAGCTATCCTTTATGCAGTAACCAAGGGAATCCTTTCCAGGGTTGCTACAGAGGATGTAAGAACCTATGAAGCTGGTCTTTATACCTGGATTGACAGTGATGCACAGGGTGCTGCTGCAATGCAGGAAATCCGTTCCACAGGTGCATTATCTGCGGAGACAGAAGAGAAGCTGAAGGGCGCATTGGAACAGTATACTGAGAATTTTGTAAATACAAGACCTGAGAAATAAATTGTGACAAGGAGGACTTTTTATGGCTGCAAACATGAAAGCGGTAAAGCTGCGGATCAAAAGTGTGCAGAGCACTATGCAGATTACCAAGGCAATGGAACTTGTAGCATCCTCCAAACTGCGTAAAGCAAAAGAAAGGGCGGAAGTCTGCCGGCCTTATTTTGAGACCATGCATCAGACCCTTGTGGATATTGCCCGGGGGAATACAGATTTTTCCTCTGTATATGCCAGAGAATCCGGGAATGAGAAGCGCTGCTATGTGCTGATCGCCGGAGACCGTGGTCTGGCTGGCGGATATAACACCAACTTGTTTAAATGTCTGGAAGCAGCCTCTTTGAATCAGGATTTCCTGGTTCTTCCCATTGGGAAAAAGGCTGTGGAGTATTCGAAGCGAAATGGATTTGCCTGTGTTACAGAAAGCTTTGGTGAAATTGCCGATGTTTCTGTTGCAGACTGCTTTGAGATGGCGAATCTGCTCTGCGGGGAATTTAAGAAGGGAGAATTTGGACACATTGATCTTTGTTACACAAAGTTTGTTTCCGTGCTTTCCCAGCAGCCATCGGCGATACCGGTGCTGCCTCTGAAGGACCTGACAGATAAACAGGATACAAAGAGCATCCGGAATCTGATTCTGTATGAGCCGGATGCGTCGGAAGTATTTGATGCCATCGTTCCGGAGTATCTGGCTGGTTTGATCTATGGTGCGGTTTGCGAGAGCGTAGCCAGTGAGCTGGCTGCAAGACGTACCGCCATGGAGGCTGCGACCAACAATGCCGAGGAAATGATCGAGAAGCTGAATCTGCATTACAACCGGGCACGTCAGGCAAGCATCACGCAGGAGATCACAGAGATTGTTGGAGGTGCGGAGGGTGTATGACCCATCGCATAGTATGTTATAAGGAGACTGCTAAATGAGCGAAAAACACATTGGCGAGGTGGTGCAGGTAATCGGTCCGGTACTGGATATCCGGTTCGGGCATGACGAGCTGCCGGCACTTCTCAATGCCATCGAAATTGATCATGAAGGCACAAAGCTCACAGCAGAGGTTGCTCAGCAGATCGGGGATAATACGGTACGCTGTATCGCCATGAATTCCACCGATGGTCTGGTAAGAGGAACCAAGGCTGTAGATACTGGTGAACCCATCAAGGTTCCAGTTGGAGAAGAGTGCCTTGGACGAGTATTTAATCTTCTTGGTGATCCGGTAGATAATCTTCCGGCACCAGAGACGAAAGAGCACTGGGCAATCCACCGTCCGGCACCATCCTATGAGGAGCAGATGCCGGCAACTGAGATCCTGGAGACCGGTATCAAGGTTGTTGACCTGATCTGCCCTTATGCAAAAGGTGGTAAGATCGGTCTGTTCGGAGGTGCTGGTGTTGGCAAAACAGTTCTTATTATGGAGCTGATCCACAATGTTGCCACAGCACACGGCGGACTTTCCGTATTTACAGGTGTTGGAGAGCGTACCCGTGAGGGTAATGACCTTTACAATGAAATGAAGGAAAGCGGCGTTATCGACAAAACTGCACTGGTTTATGGTCAGATGAACGAGCCGCCGGGAGCACGTATGCGAGTTGGTCTTTCCGGACTGACTATGGCAGAGTATTTCCGTGATGTGAAGAATCAGGACGTGCTTCTTTTCATTGATAATATTTTCCGTTTTACACAGGCTGGCTCAGAGGTTTCCGCACTTCTTGGACGTATGCCTTCCGCTGTAGGTTATCAGCCAACTCTGGCTACTGAGATGGGTGCCCTTCAGGAGCGTATCACTTCTACCAGAAAGGGTTCCATCACATCTGTACAGGCTGTTTATGTACCTGCCGATGACCTTACAGACCCGGCTCCGGCTACTACATTTACCCATCTGGATGCGACCACCGTACTTTCCCGTGAGATCGCCAGCCAGGGTATTTATCCGGCAGTGGATCCGCTTGATTCCACCAGCCGTATCCTTTCCCCGGAGGTAGTTGGACAGGAGCATTATGAGATTGCACGTGCAGTACAGAGAGTTCTGCAGCGTTATAAAGAACTGCAGGATATTATTGCAATTATGGGTATGGATGAGCTTTCAGAAGAGGATAAGCTGACAGTAAGCCGCGCGCGTAAGGTGCAGCGATTCCTGTCACAGAGCTTCTCTGTAGCAGAGCAGTTTACAGGTATGCCGGGACAGTACGTTCCGCTGAAAGAGACTCTCCGTGGATTTAAGATGATCCTGGATGGCGAGTGCGACAGTATTCCAGAGAGCTGCTTCCTGTTTGCCGGAACTATTGACGATGTATTTGAGAAAGCAAAAAATAACCAGAATCAGTAAAGGAGGCTGCCTATGAGGACATTTCCCCTTAGAATCGGTACCCCCGACGGCCTGCTTTTTGAGGGAGAGGTGCAGCGCATTGTGTGCCGCAGCATTACCGGTGATCTGGCAATCCTGGCAGGACACTGCAACTTCTGTACCGCTCTTGGAATGGGCGAGGCCCATGTGATACTGGAGAATGGCACCAGCCGCAGTGCAGCCTGCATCGGCGGCATGCTCACCGTAATGGATGGCAATTGCAGTCTTCTTGCAACCACCTGGGAATGGCAGGAGGACATCGACGCCGACCGCGCTGGAAAAGCCAAAGAGCGTGCCCAGGAAAAGCTGGCCCAGGGTGGACTTTCCGATAAGGAATACAAGATCGTAGAAGCCAAGCTGCAGAGGGCGCTGGTGAGACTTAGTGTGAAAAGTTAAGGAATAATGAAAGAGGACAGTTTTGCCTGGAAAATGGTGTTTAAGGTGAGACTGTTCTTTTTATGTATAAAAGTTTGCGGACACCAATACATTGGTCTCTGTTACTGCGAAAAAATCGTAAATTATCACCAATGATTTATTTTCGACTTTAAAACGTCAAATTTCCATCACATAAAAGCGTTGACATAAAAGTGTGGGCGCGTTACAATAAGATATCAGGAAAAATATGAAAAAGGGCTGGATATAACCGGTCCTTTTTATTACTTTCCAACAAAAACAAAGCCTGGAAGGTGCAGCTGCCAGGCACTATAAAATGAAAAAGAAAACAAGGGGGACGATTTGAAAGAACGAGAAACCTTTGGATCACGGCTGGGATTTATCCTGGTCTCTGCAGGATGCGCCATTGGACTTGGAAACGTGTGGAAGTTTCCGTATATGGCGGGAAAATATGGTGGAGCGGCATTTATTCTGATTTACCTGATATTTCTGGTTTTGTTGGGATTGCCAGTACTGGTATGTGAATTCGCAGTAGGACGTGCAAGCCGTAAAAGCACGGCAAGGGCATTTCACGACCTGGAACCGGAGGGCGCCAACTTCCATAATTTCAGCTACATGAGCATGGTTTCCAACTATGTGCTGATGATGTTCTACACCATGGTTGCAGGATGGATGCTTTACTACTGTTATGCAATGGCAGCCGGCAAACTGGACGGGAAAGATTCTGCACAGGTGGCAGACTATTTTACAGGACTTCAGGATTCAGCTGGTACAATGACTTTATGGATGATCATTGTAGTTGTTTTATCCTTCGGAGTGTGCTCTTTGGGAGTGCAGCGTGGCCTGGAGAAAATCACAAAAGTAATGATGATATGTCTTCTGGCGCTGATCGTAGTGCTTGCGGTTCATTCGCTTACGCTTGACGGAGCGATGGAGGGAGTGAAATTTTACCTGGTGCCGGATTTTGCCGCTATGGCCGAGATCGGAATCGGAAATGTGATCTTTGGGGCACTGTCGCAGGCATTTTTTACATTAAGTATTGGTGCAGGCTCTATGACGATTTTCGGAAGCTATCTTGGAAAGGATAGATCCCTTCTGGGAGAATCTCTGCATATTACGATTCTGGATACCTTTGTCGCATTGATGGCAGGATTGATCATTATTCCGGCATGCTTCGCATTTGGTGTGGAGCCAGGAGCAGGCCCGGGACTTGTATTTATTACATTGCCTAATGTATTTAACCAGATGACAGGAGGGAAAATCTGGGGAGCTCTGTTTTTCCTGTTTATGTCCTTTGCCTCCCTGTCTACTGTAATTGCGGTCTTTGAAAATATTATATCCTATTCAATGGACAGAAAAGGCTGGAGCCGTGGAAAAGCTGTTATAGTCAACATGGTGGCAATGATCCTTCTTTCTCTGCCGGCAGTATTTGGCTTCAACATTTTGTCAGGAATACAGCCGCTTGGAGCAGGAACGAACATCATGGATCTGGAAGATTTCATTGTATCCAATAATATTCTTCCACTGGGTTCTGTAGTATTTGTAATGTTCTGCGTGTCCAAATATGGCTGGGGCTGGAAGCGCTTTATTAAAGAGGCGGATACCGGAGAAGGGCTGAAATTCCCTGCAAACGTACAGAAATACATGCTGTATGTGATTCCGGCGATTGTAGTTGTGATTTATCTGAAAGGATATTATGATATGTTCAGCCCGAAGGGACCGGTTGTGCTGACCGTGTGGATGATTGTGAGTCTGCTGGTGCTGGGACTTGTAGGATGGATTATATTTGGGAAAAATAAGACGAAATAATAGAGAAATCTTAATAAGAAATAAGCAAAAGAGGAGTGACATAAAATGATAGCAGAAAAAATGAAACCATATGTAAAAAACAATTCTGCAATCCGTATGATGTTCGAGGAAGGCAATCGCCTTCGCGCGATTTACGGACCGGAAAATGTATTTGATTTCAGCCTTGGAAATCCAAGCGTTCCCGCACCGGATTGTGTTCGTCAGGCCATTATTGATCTGGTAAATGAGGAAGAACCGACAGTTCTCCATGGCTATATGAGCAATGCAGGATTCGAGGATGTTCGCCAGACAATTGCAGAGTCCCTGAACCGTCGATTTGGCACTTCTTTTGCAGCAAAAAATCTGATCATGACAGTTGGTGCAGCCAGCGGATTGAACGTAGCATTTAAGACAATCCTGAATCCTGGAGAAGAGGTGATCGTTTTTGCACCTTATTTTCTGGAGTATGGTGCATATGTACGCAATTATGACGGCAATCTTGTGGAAATCTCACCGGATACTACCACATTCCAGCCGAATCTGAAGGAATTTGAGGAGAAAATCACACCGAAGACCCGTGCTGTCATTGTGAATACTCCTCACAATCCGACTGGAGTTGTTTATTCAGAAGAAACAATCAGGAAACTTACGTCAATTCTGGAAGCGAAGCAGAAAGAATTTGGCACAGTGATTTACCTGATTTCTGATGAGCCATATAGAGAACTGGCCTATGACGGCGTACAGGTACCCTATCTGACAAAATATTATGCAAATACAATCGTAGGCTATTCCTACAGCAAATCCCTTTCTCTTCCAGGTGAGCGTATCGGTTATCTGGTTATTCCAGACGAGGCAGACGGAAGCGAGGAACTGATCGCAGCAGCAGCCATTGCTAATCGTACTATCGGCTGCGTAAATGCTCCATCCCTGATCCAGAAAGTAATCGCGAAATGCGTAGATGCAGAGGTAGATGTGGCAGCTTACGACAAGAACCGCCTTGCTCTTTACAATGGACTGAAAGAACTGGGATTTGAATGTATCAAGCCACAGGGAGCGTTTTATTTATTCGTGAAATCTCCAGTTACAGATGAAAAAGCCTTCTGCGAAGCTGGCAAAAAATACAATATCCTTATGGTGCCAGGAAGCTCCTTTGCCTGCCCTGGATATGTAAGACTGGCTTATTGTGTATCGTATGACACGATTATGAACTCTTTGCCCCAGTTTGGAAAATTAGCAGAAGAATTTGGGCTGAAAGCGTGATTTCTGTGTACCGCGAAGCGTGTAGCAGTGAAGGTACTGAACAGTTACAATATGATATATAAAGTACGGTTAAAGATATGCTGTTAAAGCTTAAAGCCTGTTTGAAAAATCAGTAAATGGGAGGAAGTTATGTCCAGTTTATATATCGTAATTCCGGCATATAATGAATCGGAGAATATTGAGAAAACCATTGACCAGTGGTACCCAGTAGTGGAACGTCATAACGACGAGGGAAATTCCAGACTGGTGATTATTAACGATGGAAGTAAAGACAACACCTACGAACTTCTGCAGAAATGTGCCGCTACAAGACCCCTTCTTGTCCCACTGGATAAACCAAACGGCGGTCACGGTCCTACAGTACTTTATGGATATCGCTACGCCATCCGGCAGAAAGCCGATTATATTTTCCAGACTGATTCCGACGGTCAGACCAATCCAGACGAATTCGAGCCATTTTGGAACCAGAGGGGCCGGTATGATGCAATAATCGGCAGCCGCGCTGTACGTGGCGACGGAAAATCCAGAAAATTCGTAGAGAATGTTGTATGCTTTCTGCTGAGAATGATCTTCGGTGTAAAAGTTTCCGACGCCAATGCGCCGTACCGCCTGATGAAATCCAGCCTGGTAGCCAAATATATCGACAAACTCCCAGAAGATTTCAACATCCCCAACATTATGTTTACAACATACTTCGTCCATTACAAAGAGAAAGTTAAATTCATTGAAATCACCTTCAAACCCAGACAGGGCGGAACTAATTCCATTAATGTGAAGAAGATTGTGAAAATTGGCTGGAAGGCTGTGAAGGACTTCTATAAACTAAAAAAAGAATTGTAAGGGCTTGCCTTTCCAGTAACCAGCGATTTTGCAATGTATATTCGCAAGCCGCGCATTTTAGGAGCGGTTTTAGTGGAGGCGAGATCCATGACTTACGGAGACTTAGGCGCGAAGGCTTTTCTGAGCGTCTTAGTCTCCGTAAGTCATTAGCTTGCCGGAACACCTGGACGCGCGGCGGTGAATATACATTGTGAAATCGCGTCCGGAATAACGACCAACTCACTAAATCGCAATTATACAAAAGAGCAGATAAATCTTACTCAACCTAAGATCTAT
Organism: Ruminococcus sp. RTP21484sp1_RTP21281st1_A8_RTP21281_210402; assembly: GCF_040914025.1. Lineage (NCBI taxonomy): Bacteria > Bacillati > Bacillota > Clostridia > Eubacteriales > Oscillospiraceae > Ruminococcus > Ruminococcus sp. RTP21484sp1_RTP21281st1_A8_RTP21281_210402. Next base: position 15,512 of record NZ_JBCPGE010000057.1, on the reverse strand, counting down.
CTGCTCTATTTTCTTATAATCCCTTACGCATTTTTCTTAATAGAAGCTCTCTTACGATCACGGGAATCCAGAATCTTCTTACGGATACGAAGGCTGCTTGGAGTAACCTCCAGAAGCTCATCTGTATCGATAAACTCAATAGCCTGCTCCAAACTGAGAACTCTTGGCGGAGTCAGTTTCAGTGCCTCATCAGCAGAAGAGGAACGAGTATTGGTCAGATGCTTGGTCTTGCAGACATTCAGCTCGATATCCTCTGCCTTGCCATTCTGTCCGATAACCATACCACTGTAAACCTTTGCACCAGGTCCGATAAATAAAGTACCACGCTCCTGAGCTGCAAACAGACCATAAGTAACAGCCTCGCCGCCCTCGAAAGCAATTAGGGAACCCTGTTTACGATACTGGAAATCTCCCTTATATGGAGAATAGCCATCAAAAATAGTATTGATAATACCAGTTCCCTTTGTGGAAGTAAGGAAATTTCCTCGGAAACCAATCAGTCCACGGGAAGGAATGTGGAACTCAAGACGAACGGAACCGTCGCTTGCAGTGCTCATTCCCTGCAGTTCACCCTTACGCTCGCTGAGCATCTGGATAACGGTACCGGAAAATTCCTCCGGAACATCAATGTAGGCAATTTCCATTGGCTCTAATTTCTTGCCACGTTCATCAATTTTGTAAAGTACCTCTGGCTTGCTGACTGCAAATTCATATCCCTCACGTCTCATATTCTCAATAAGAACGGAAAGATGAAGCTCACCACGTCCGGAAACCTTAAAGCACTCAGTTGTCTCAGTGTCTTCTACGCGAAGGCTGACATCTGTGTTCAACTCTCTGTAAAGTCTGTCACGGAGATGACGGGAGGTGATGTATTTACCCTCCTGTCCTGCAAGCGGGCTGTCATTTACCAGGAAGTTCATGGCGATAGTCGGCTCAGAAATCTTCTGGAATGGAATTGCCTCCGGGTTATCTCCGCCGCAAAGGGTATCTCCGATATGAATTTCAGCAATACCGGAAATTGCAACAATTGATCCGATAGTTGCCTCTTTTACCTCAACTTTATTCAGACCGTCAAACTCATAAAGCTTGCTGATCTTAACCTTCTGTTTTTTGTCCGGATCGTGGTGGTTCAGAAGAGTAAGCTCCTGGTTTACGGCAATAGTGCCGCTCTCAACCTTACCAACGCCGATACGTCCAACATATTCGTTATAATCAATGGTACTGATCAGTACCTGTGTGTCTGCATCCGGGTCTCCCTCCGGAGCCGGAATGTATTTCAGAATAGCCTCAAACAGCGGCTCCATGTTCTCTGGTGTATCCTTCAGATCCAGAACAGCGTGTCCTGTTTTTGCAGATGCATAGAGGAATGGGCAGTCGAGCTGCTCATCGGAAGCACCAAGATCCATAAGAAGTTCCAGAACCTCGTCAACAACCTCGTCTGGCCTTGCTTCTGGACGGTCTATCTTATTAATGCAGACGATTACGTGCAGATCCAGCTCAAGAGCTTTTTTCAGAACGAATTTGGTCTGAGGCATAGCGCCTTCGAAAGCGTCAACCAGAAGGATAACGCCGTCTACCATTTTCAGTACACGCTCAACCTCGCCGCCGAAGTCAGCATGTCCTGGGGTATCGATAATGTTGATCTTTGTGTCTTTGTAATGAACTGCTGTGTTCTTGGAGAGAATTGTGATACCACGCTCTCTCTCAATATCGTTGGAGTCCATGACACGTTCCTGAACCTCCTGATTGGCACGGAAAACACCGCTCTGTTTCAGAAGCTGGTCTACCAGAGTGGTTTTACCATGGTCAACGTGGGCAATGATGGCTACGTTACGTACATCTTCGCGTTTCGTCTTCATAAAAATCGAAATCCTTTCTTTATCGGGCAGAGGGATTCTGCCTCTTTCTTTCCATATTAATGTAGTTTCTTCTTTATATTGTCCAAAACCTCAGTTTACCACATTTTTCGCGAATTACAAGGTGTTGAAAAAAAATTTTTGAATTTCTATGAAAAAAATATTTTAAATTTCTGGTTCTAAACAGGGTGATTTTCTCATAGATATTATAGACCAACAAGTAAGACAAGTATTATATGTCTGCAGAAAAAAGTGAAAATAAGGAAGGAGAACTACAACATGGCAGATAAAATTATTGAAAACAATCAGGTTTCCATCACGGGAAAAATCGTTACAGGTTTCACATTCAGCCACCAGGTTTACGGAGAAGGATTTTATACCATGGATCTTCTGGTAAAGAGGCTTAGCGATTCTGAAGACAGGATTCCGGTGATGGTATCTGAAAGGCTGGTGGACGTTACCCAGGATTACGTGGGACAGTATGTGGAAATTCACGGACAGTTCCGTTCCTATAACCGTCATGAAGAAAAACACAACCGGCTGGTGCTTTCCGCATTTGCACGGGAATTAAAATTTCTGGAAGAAGAGGATTCTCTGGCACCGGTAAACCAGATTTTCCTGGACGGATATATCTGTAAGCCGCCTGTTTACCGGAAAACACCGCTGGGAAGAGAGATTGCCGATCTGCTTCTTGCAGTGAACCGACCTTATGGAAAATCAGATTACATACCGTGTATTTGCTGGGGACGAAATGCCCGCTATGCTTCAGCCTTTGAAGTGGGCGGTCATGTACTGATCTGGGGCAGGATCCAAAGCAGGGAATACATGAAGCGAATCGGGGAAAATGAGACACAGAAGAGAATCGCTTATGAGGTATCGGTGAGCAAGCTGGAGTATGTGTAAACCAACTGCAGTGGCGGGAAATACGCCATGGTCTGCTAGTTGCTTTATGGAAGGCAGCCAGCCCAATTTTTCTCCAAGTTTCTTCTGCTTGCATTTCTGCTGGTTTTGCGGTAATATAAGCATATTAAAAATGGCGCAGTTTGCGGTTTCTATTTGCAAAGCGCGATATCTGAATGAATGGTATCATTTGCGGAGACGGCATTGCGAGGAATGTTATTGATCTATGGCAGACGGTAACATTATTTTTAACAATAAGAGGAATCAGTATGGAAAAAGAAATAACAGAAGTATATTGCGGAAATGGCAGAGGTAAGACCACACTGGCAATTGGTCAGGCACTGCGGGCATCTTCTCAGGGCAAAAGTGTGATCATCATTCAGTTCCTGAAAGGAAATGAACGGCGCGAGCTGGACTTTCTGGAAGAACTGGATCAGCTGGATATCAAGATCTTCCGCTTCGAAAAGATGGAGACCTGTTACGACCAGTTGAATGAGGAAGAGCAGGTTGAAGAGGAGCGCAATATTCTCAATGGTTTAAATTTTGCCCGTAAAGTGATTGCTACACAGGAATGTGATTTCCTGGTACTGGATGAAATTCTGGGACTTCTGGATAAGCATATTGCTACTGTTGATATGGTTGTCGGGCTTTTGAAACAGAAGGACGAATCTATGCATTTGATACTTACAGGAAATCGGGTAGACCCTGGCATTTTGGATTATGTGGACAGTGTGACTACCATTACCACTCTTGGAAGAGAGCAGAACTCATGATAAAGATGAATAGGAGGAAATAATATGGCAATTTTCAAAGGTGCAGCCGTTGCAATTGTAACCCCGATGCATGAAGATGGAAAGGTAAATTATGAGAAACTGGAAGAACTTCTGGAATATCAGATTGCGAACAGCACAGATGCAATCGTTATCTGCGGCACTACAGGCGAGTCTTCTACATTGACACACGGAGAACATCTCCAGACCATCAAATTTGCAATTGACAAGGTAGCTGGAAGAGTTCCTGTTATTGCAGGTACCGGTTCTAATTGCACAGAGACTGCAGTCATGATGTCGCAGGAAGCTGCTTCTTATGGCGCTGATGCACTTCTGATCGTGACTCCATATTACAACAAGGCAAGCCAGAAGGGTCTTATCCGTCATTATACAGAGATTGCCAATTCTGTACCGGAAACTCCGATCATTATGTATAATGTGCCAAGTCGTACAGGCTGCAATATCCAGCCTGCTACAGCAGTTGCTCTTGCGAAGAATGTGAAGAACATTGTGGGAATCAAGGCTGCAAGCGGAGATCTTTCCCAGATCGCCAAGATGATGTCCATGGCTGACGGAGCTCTCGAGCTTTATTCCGGAAATGATGACCAGGTACTTCCGATTCTTTCCCTTGGCGGACTTGGAGTAATCTCTGTTTTATCCAATGTTGCTCCGAAGAATACACATGACATGGTTATGAAATTTATGGAGGGAGACCTTGCTGGTGCTGCCAGACTTCAGCTTGAGGCTGTTCCTCTTATCAATGCACTGTTCTGCGAGGTAAACCCGATTCCGGTTAAGACTGCCCTGAACCTGATGGGCTGGAAAGTGGGACCGACCCGTATGCCTCTTTGTGAGATGGAGCCGGAGAACGAGGAGAGACTGAAAAAAGCTCTTGCTGATTACGGAATTAAGCTTGCATAAATAATGTTGAAATCCCGGACAGAGCCTGTCAGCTCTGGTGTGCGGCAGCATATTGTCTGACAGCGGCTGACGGGATTTCTTTGTAATATGTAAGCAGAGAAAAACAGAGCGCGTATATTGTTGAAATAATTTTTACAAGCTCGTTAATTTACAGTAAGAAAGGAAAAAATAAAATGGTTAAAATTATCATGCACGGATGTAACGGTCATATGGGACAGGTTATTTCCAATATTGTTGAGAAGGATGCAAATGCCCAGATCGTAGCAGGAATCGACATTGCAGACCAGGGGAAAAACAGCTATCCGGTATTCACAAACATTGACGATTGCCAGGTGGAAGCAGATGCTGTTATCGATTTTTCCTCCCCGAAGGCTTTTGATAAGCTGATGGACTACTGCGAGAAGAAAAATATGCCGGTAGTTCTTTGCACCACAGGTTTAAGTGAAGAGCAGCTTGCAAGAGTAGAAGAGAGTGCAAAAAAGATCGCCGTTCTGAAATCTGCCAACATGTCCCTTGGAATCAATACTCTTTTGAAACTGGTTCAGGATGCAGCTAAGGTTTTGGCAGCAGCTGGTTTTGACATGGAGATTGTAGAGAAGCACCATAACCTGAAAGTGGATGCACCAAGCGGAACAGCTCTTGCCCTTGCAGATAGTCTGAACGAGGCAATGGACAACCAGTATCATTACGTATATGACCGCAGCCAGAGAAGAGAGAAACGTGACGCTAAGGAGATCGGTATTTCCGCAGTTCGCGGAGGCTCTATTGTTGGCGAGCATGAAGTGATTTTTGCCGGACCGGATGAAGTGATCGAATTTAAGCACACAGCATATTCTAAGGCTGTATTTGGCAAGGGTGCTGTAGAAGCAGCGAAATATCTTGCCGGAAAACCAGCTGGAAGATATGATATGAGCAACGTGATCGAAGGTTAACAGAAATATACAAAAATTGTAAAATGCATACAAAATAATTGCTGAATTTATGGATTTACAGATAGCAATGTGTTTGCTATAATTCCATCATAAGTTGCAACGGAGCAAACTACTTAGAGAGTTTGCTCCGTTTTTTGCGTTTATGGTATGGCAGGTCAGAGTATTTGCTGATAAAGCATTTTTGCACTTGTTTCCATAACGTACCGAAACTTCATAAGAGAGAAATGCAATATCGCATTTCTGCCATGCAGAAAGGGCTGCCACAGGGCGGTCCTTTTTGCGTTAGTAAAGCTGGAAATTGGGATAGCATAACTGCGATGGTCTGAAGGTTGCCGTAAAAGAGGGCGCAACTTCTTATAATGTAGTGCAGAGCTTTCTGGATGAGAATCCGGATGTTTCCTATGAGATTGTTCAGTACAAGGATACAGTAGGATGTGTATCAGATCTTCTGGCTGGTCGTGTGGACGTTGTGGTAAACGACCTTTTGAACCAGAAGATCCTTTCCCAGGAATACGAAGGTGCCAAAATCGTGTGTGATCCATTTACCCACGCAGAGAACGCCATTGCCGTACAGAAGGGAAAAGATGATCTTCTTGCATTTATCAATGAATGTATTGACGAGTATTATGCAGACGGCACTTATGATACACTCTGGACAAAATGGATCGATGCTTCCGGTGAGGGAGAAGAAGCAGCTGCAGCAGAAGATGCGGAAACCGCTGAATAAAACAGGCATATACTTCTATGCAGAAAACAAGTTGCTGTGAACAAAGTGAACAGTAACCGGAAAGTTACTGTTCACTGGTAACATTCCGCGAGGTGTTTTTGTGAACAAAGTTCACAGAAAACCCGAGAATTAAGTTTGCGCAGCAAACGCTACTTCTTGTGCTTGTCACAAGAAGGTTCGTCTTTCTGTGCATCGCGAAGCGCGTTACTGGTCACGGAGTGAACAGTAATACCGGAAAAGTAAGGAAGAAAGGATAAACCGGCTATAATTACTGGTCACAGGGGAAATAGTATGGTAACATTGAAATGGTCACTTGTATTTGACAAAATGACATCACTGCTCCAGGGATGCGCAGTGACGATGGAAATATCGGTTCTCACGCTTATTTTTGGTACGATTCTGGGCGTTGTGCTTGCGCTGATGAGGGACAGCCATATAAAAGTGGTATCCAGACTGGCACAGCTGTACATCTGGATCTGGAGAGGAACCCCGCTGATGGTGCAGGCATTTCTGATCTATTTCGGTTTGCCAAACCTGGGCATTACTTTCAGCGCTATGACAGCAGGTGTGCTTTCCATGTCTTTAAATACAGGCGCATACATTGCAGAAATTGTCCGTTCCGGTATCCATGCTATTGACCCGGGGCAGAGAGAAGCAGCCAAAGCACTTGGAATGCCCTGGCATCTGGAAATGCTTCGAATTGTGGCACCACAGGCAACCAAGATCTGCATTCTTCCTCTTGTAAACCAGTTTATTGCCACCATCAAAAATACCTCTATTTTGTCCGCCATCACTTTGACAGAGCTGACAAGAGAGGGAACCCTGATCGCTTATAATTCTTTCCACTATTTTGAGCCGTACATAGCTGTTGCGGTATTATATCTGATCCTGACAACTATATTTACCCAGATTGCAGGAGTTTTGGAAAGGAGGATGGCATAAATGGCAGAAGATGTTATTTTAAGTGTAAAAAATATCAGCAAAAGCTTTGGGGATCTTCAGGTGCTGAAGGAAATCGGTTTTGACATACATAAAGGGGAAAAGATTGCAATCCTTGGTCCCAGCGGTTCTGGTAAATCCACAATTCTCCGGTGTATCAACCAGCTGGAAACCTACGACAGCGGCGAAATCGATTATATGGGAAAACCTGTGAATTCCGGTCAGGCACTGCATGAGCTGCGGCAGCATATTGGAATGGTTTTCCAGAGATTTAACGTTTTTACCCATATGAGTGTGCTGCAGAATGTGATCGAGGCACCGGTCCATGTGAAAAAAGTTCCCAAACAGGAGGCAATTGCAAAGGCAAAAGATTTGCTGAAAATGGTTGGGCTGGAAGGCAGGGAAGAGGCAATGGCAAAGAATCTTTCCGGCGGCCAGCAGCAGAGGGTTGCGATCGCAAGAGCAATGGCTATGAATCCGGAAGTGATCCTTTTTGATGAGCCTACCAGCGCACTGGATCCGGAACTGGTTGGAGAGGTCTTAAGTGTTATCCGTAAAGTAGCAGCGGAAGGAGTATCCATGGTCATTGTCACCCATGAGATGAATTTTGCCAGAGAAGTAGCGGATCGGATTTTGTTTATGGAAGATGGCGTGATCGTGGAGGATGCGCCTCCGGAAGAGTTTTTTGAGCATCCGAAGAATGATCGTATTCGTCAGTTTATCAGGAAAGTTGAGGAAAGGTAATTCGGGATGGACTACATAATCAAAGATGGCTGGATCGTAAATGGGAAAAAGGAAAAGCCATTTCATGGAGATCTTGTAATAGAAAATGGGAAAATTGCGGAAGTGGGAACTCATGTGGAGATTCCAGCCGATTTTCCAAAAGAGCGTGTTTTGAATGCGGCCGGTGGTTATATAACCCCCGGCTTCCTTGACATTCACAGACACGGAGACTGGCAGGCCTTTGGAAACGGGGATGATGAGCTTTTGAACCGGCAGGGACTGACGACTGTTGTGAATGGAAACTGTGGGCTTTCGGTGGCTCCGGCCGGGGAGAAATTTGGGAAAGAGATTGCCAGATTTCTCAGCAGTGTGACTGGGGATTTTCGTTGGGGAAAAGATGAAAATACAGATGATACCGAAGGTGTACTTTTCTCAAAAAAGAAAGAGGAGTCTTGCGGAATTTCAGAGAAAGAAATCGAGATAGCTGCTCTTAGAATTATGTCAACCATGTCCGCCTACATGTCAGCTCTTGGAAAAGAAAAGCGCAGCGTCAACACTGGAATGCTTGCAGGAAATGGAACCATCCGCGCCAGTGTAAAAGGCTATGCTTCCGGGAAGCTTTCCAAGGAAGAATTACATCAGGTGTGGAAGGCTGTGGAGGAAGCTCTGTCAGCAGGAGCGCTTGGAATCAGCCTTGGAATTGCCTATGCCCCGGAATTTGAATATGACAGAGATGGGCTTGTGGAAGCACTGCAGCCCTTGAAGGGGACGGACATTCCCATTACCACCCATATCCGAAATGAAGGAGATGGAATCCTGCTGGCTCTGCAGGAAGTGATTTCCGTGGCGGAAGAGCTGCAGATTCCCTTGCATGTAAGCCATATGAAGTGTATCGGGCGGAAAAACTGGGGCGGGACTCCGGTGAAAATCCTGAAGCTGTTTGACCAGGCGGCAGAGCGGGGCGTGAAGGTGGATTTTGACCTGTATCCCTATCTGACTGGTTCCACCCAGCTGGTACATCTTCTTCCCCCACAGTTTCAGGAGGGCGGTACCGATGCAATCTGCGCAAGGCTGGCAGATCCGTTTTGCAGGAAGGAGATTACGAAGGTGCTGAAGCAGCCTTCCGATATTTTTGAGAACATTGTGGAGCTGGCTGGCTTTGATATGATCTATGCCAGCACTTTACATACGGAGAAATTCGGCAGCTTTGCAGGACAGTCTATTGCGAAGATCGCAGAGCAGTTTGGACAGGATCCTTATGATACCCTGTATGACATTCTCCTGGAAGAGCGCTGCCAGGTTACCATGCTGGATACCATTGCCTCAGAGGAGGACATGCTGTATTTTTTGAAAGACAGCCGGGCAAATCTGATCTCAGATGCGATCTATCCCGCAGGGGGCAAATATCATCCCAGAGTTTACGGGGCTTTTCCGAAGCTGCTTACCGCTTATGTGCGTGATAAAAAGATTTTTTCCATAGAAGATGCTGTGTATAAGATGACGGCAAAACCGGCGCATGTTCTGGGTCTTCCTCTGGGAATCCTGGAAAAAGGAATGCCCGCAGATATCAATGTATTTCATCTGGACCGGTTAAATGTTCATGCAGATTTCCAGAATCCAAACCAGTATTGTACAGGATTTGATTATGTGCTGGTGGGCGGAGAGATTGCGGTAGCCCATGACGTGTGGAGAAATTCCAAAAGCGGCAGGATCGTGCGGAAACAACAGTGATAAGTGAAGAATGGAAATGTCCGGATTGATGGATTTTTAAAATGTAAATTTCTTCCAGAATAGTTTCTTTCTCATCTGTACATATTAGGAGCATACAGCAATGTTTACTGTTCGCAGGCTGAGTTCCGCCAGGCGGAACGGTCATTTTCGCGAAAGTGGACAGTAACGTGTTTTCAGCTGAAAATAAGAAAAGGAGACAGATGAGATGAAAAAAATGAAACGAATGCTCATAGGTACTTTGCTGGTATTTACATTATGTATGCTTACAGCCTGTGGAAATGACAATAACAATGCAGCGGATGAGGTTCAAAATAATGCAAATGAGGACGCCATTGATAAGGATAACGTGGAGAATGGAACTGCAGAGGATGAAAACATGGTGGATGACGCGGGCGACAGCGTAAATAATGGTGCAGACGGAGCTGGAACTGCTGATACCGCAGTACCAGATGATGCAGGCACTGCCGGAGATGCAGATGTTCCCGGTGATAATGTGACAGACAATAACAATTCCGTTTCCGGTGCTCTCGGAGAAGGTGTGGAAGAATTAGGTGATGGAGTAGCTGATGGTGTCCGTGATGTTGGTGAAGGTGTGGGCAACGCTGTAGAAGATGTTGGAGATGCTGTGGATAATGCAGCGAATGGAAGATAATAAAAAAATAGAGGTAAAATGAAAAGGTGTTGAATGAAGAGAGGTGTTTCATTCAACGCCTTTTTGTGATATGATTTCAATAAATTTGTGAGCAAAATACAGGATAGCTACAACTTAATTGCAATGCAAGAAAAGGAGGATCATCATGAAATTTCGTCCATGCATAGATATACATAATGGAAAGGTAAAGCAGATCGTAGGAGGAAGCCTGAAGGATGCGGGAAACCAGGCACAGGAGAATTTTGTGTCAGAGCAGGATGCAGCTTTTTATGCTTCCTTGTATAAAGAAAAAGGCCTGAAAGGAGGACATATTATCCTTCTGAACAGTGCGGATTCTGAATACTTCCAGGCTACAAAAGCCCAGGCCATGCTGGCCCTGGGCGCGTATCCAGGCGGTCTTCAGATCGGAGGCGGTGTAAACCCGGACAATGCGGCAGATTATCTTGCTGCTGGAGCCAGTCATGTGATCGTCACCTCCTATGTGTTCCGTGATGGCCATATTTCCTGGAAAAATCTGGAGAAGATGGTAGATGCAGCCGGAAAAGAACACCTTGTCCTTGATCTCAGCTGTCGTAAAAAAGAGGATGCATACTATGTAGTCACAGACCGCTGGCAGAAATTTACAGAGGAGGAGGTAACTCTGAAACTGATGGAAAAGCTGGGTGCCTATTGCGATGAATTTCTCATCCATGCAGTGGATGTGGAGGGCAAGGCAAAAGGTATAGAAGTTTCCCTGGCAAAGTTGCTTGGTGAATACAATGGGCACCCAGTCACTTACGCTGGCGGCGTTGGCAGCATGGAGGATATCCAGAACCTCAAAATGGCAGCAGGCGGAAAAGTGGATGTGACGGTAGGAAGTGCCCTGGATCTGTTCGGTGGCACCATACCATTTGAAAAATTGATAGGTAATTTATAAATGTGAAAAAATTCGTAATTTTTTCAGAAAATGATGTTAATTTTTAGAGTAATGTGTTATAATATACCCATCAAACAGCAAAGGGGATGGAAGCATGAAATTCATTATCAGCGGAAAGAACATCACAGTGACAGACGGGCTTCGTACAGCAGTAGAGGATAAGCTCGGTAAACTGGAAAGGTATTTCACTCCTGACACTGAAGTTGTCGTAACTCTTAGTGTAGAAAAAGAAAGACAGAAAATCGAGGTGACGATCCCGGTTAAGGGCAACATCATCCGTTCCGAGCAGGTCAGCAACGATATGTATGTATCAATCGACCTTGTAGAGGAAGTAATTGAACGTCAGCTCAGGAAATACAAGAACAAGATCGTAGATAAGCAGCAGTCAGCTGCCAACTTCCAGAAAGCATATCTGGACAAGGATTATGAAGAGGACGAAGAGGTTAAGATCATTCGTACCAAGAAATTCGATATCAAGCCTATGTATCCAGAAGATGCATGTGTCCAGATGGAACTTCTTGGACATAATTTCTTCGTATTCTGCAATGCAGAGACTGATCAGGTGAATGTAGTTTACAAGCGTAAGGGGAATACCTACGGACTGATCGAGCCGGAGGATTAATAGAGATATATCTGTTTGAAAAATAAAACAGGTGAATAGGAAGGGCATGTGAAAAAACGAAAGTTTTTTCACATGCCCTTGTTTTTTTGCTTTGACGGAGCAGCTGGAATTGGTCTGGCACTGCTGTCGCTTCATCTGGCAGAAACGGATCAGTATCATGTGACCAGATTTCTGGATGATCCGTTCCCTGATGAAAAAGTGATAAAAATTTGAATTTTAAAGTAATTCTTCAGCAAGCTCCCTGGTGGATAGTACGCGGACAGGGAGCTTGCTTTCGTCATAAATACTGTAGGCCAGAAATCCGGTCCCATTTTCTAATGGGATGGTATGGGTGTGCATATTCGGATGCAGAGTGAGAATCTCCCGGAAATTTCCGGTGATCCCTTCTCCGGTAAGTTTGACGGCGCTTTCCTTCATAGCCCAGATCCGGCAGAAATCCTGGGGGGACTTTAGGGAAATAAGCTCCTCCTGAGTGCAGACTCTTCGGATAAGAGATTCCCGGGGCTCGGTGAGCTTCTGGATATCCAGACCAATTTCCCTGTCATGCAAGGCACAGCCTACGAAATTTCCGCTGTGGCTGAGATTAAAAAACGGCATATTTTCCCCACGGAAAAATGGTTTCCCAGAAGAGGTTTTCTGGAAATCCGGGATTTCCCGGAAACCATATTCCTGTTTAAGTCCATAACGCAAAAGCAGCCAGGCCAGGGCAGAACGCTTCTGGTCTTCCGGCAATTTAAAATGTTGAACATATTCCCTGCGTGCAACAGGCAATGAGAAAATCATCTGGTGAAGCAATTCGTTTGAAATTAAGTCCAGTTTCTGAAAAAGATAAATCATATAAAAATTCTCCTAAAACATAAAATAATTTGAGGCTGATTTGGGGTATAAATTCATTTTACTTTAATATATCATATGGGAGACATATTTTGTTCATCAAATATTTATTGTTTTCCATGACAAAAAGTGTTAAAATAGACTGGTATGTTAAACAAAATAAATAATTTTAAATGAAATGAAATCAGTTATATTACACAATATAGCATCTAAAAAGATAGACAGGAGTATAAAAGCTAAATGAACATGTTTTCAAAAGTTTTCGGAACCCGCAGCCAGCGAGAGGTTAAGCGTATCATGCCCCTCGTTAAGAAAATCGAGGATCTGCGTCCCGAAATGCAGAAATTAACCGACGAAGAACTTCGCAGTAAGACAAGAGAGTTTAAGAAACGCCTGGATGAGGGAGCTACCCTGGATGATCTTTTACCAGAGGCATTTGCTACCGTTCGTGAGGCAGCCAAGCGAGTACTTGGAATGGAGCATTTCGAAGTACAGCTTATCGGTGGAATCGTACTTCATCAGGGCCGTATCGCCGAGATGAAGACTGGTGAAGGTAAGACCCTTGTGGCTACATTGCCATCCTATCTGAATGCCCTGGAAGGCAAAGGTGTTCATGTTGTCACAGTCAATGATTACCTGGCGAAACGTGATGCTGATGAGATGGGACAGGTTCATAGATTCCTTGGGCTGACTGTTGGCGTAGTTCTGAACGACATGAAGCCGGAAGAACGCCGCGAGGCATATAACTGTGATATTACTTATGTTACTAATAACGAACTTGGATTTGACTATCTTCGTGATAACATGGTTATCTACAAGGAGCAGCTGGTACAGCGTGACCTTCACTACTGTATCATCGACGAGGTCGACTCCATTTTGATTGATGAGGCACGTACACCTCTGATCATTTCCGGTCAGAGCGGTAAATCCACCAAGCTGTATGAGGTTTGTGATATCCTTGCACAGCAGCTGGAGCGTGGAGAAGCCAGCCATGAGATGACTAAGATGGCAGCTATCATGGGTGAGGAAGTTATCGAGACCGGTGACTTTGTTGTAAATGAGAAGGATAAGATTGTCAACCTTACCGAGCAGGGTGTGAAGAAGGTTGAGAAATTCTTCAGTATTGAGAATCTTGCAGATCCGGAGAACCTTGAGATCCAGCACAATATCATCCTTGCACTTCGTGCTCATAATCTGATGCACCGTGACCAGGATTACGTTGTAAAAGATGACGAGGTTATGATTGTTGATGAGTTTACCGGACGTATCATGCCGGGCCGTCGTTATTCGGATGGTCTCCACCAGGCAATCGAGGCGAAAGAGCATGTTAAGGTAAAACGCGAGAGCAAAACCCTTGCAACCATCACCTTCCAGAACTTCTTTAACAAATACGATAAGAAAGGCGGTATGACCGGTACTGCCCTTACTGAGGAGAAAGAGTTCCGTGATATCTATGCTATGGACGTTGTTGAGATCCCGACCAATAAGCCGGTTCAGCGTAAGGATTTAGACGATGCCGTATATATGACAAAGAAAGAGAAATTCAATGCAGTTGTCCAGTCTGTAAAGGAAGCTCATGAGAAGCAGCAGCCTGTACTGGTTGGTACTATTACCATTGAGACTTCTGAGCTCATCAGCCGTATGCTGAAGAGAGAAGGGATTCCGCACAATGTATTGAATGCCAAGTTCCATGAGCTTGAGGCTGAGATCGTAGCACAGGCTGGTCAGGCCGGTGCCGTTACCATCGCAACCAATATGGCAGGTCGTGGTACGGATATTAAGCTTGACGATGTATCAAGAGCAGCCGGCGGTCTGAAGATTATCGGTACAGAGCGTCATGAGTCCAGACGTATTGATAACCAGCTGCGTGGACGTTCCGGACGTCAGGGAGATCCAGGAGAATCCCGTTTCTATATTTCTCTTGAGGACGATCTGATGCGTCTGTTCGGATCTGAGCGTCTGATGAAGGTGTTCACATCTCTTGGTGTAGCTGAGAATGAGCAGATTGAGCATAAGATGCTTTCCAACGCCATCGAGAAGGCACAGGAGAAAATCGAGTTTAACAACTTCGGTATTCGTAAGAATCTTCTTGATTACGACCAGGTTAACAATGAGCAGCGTGAGATCATCTACAAAGAGCGCCGCCAGGTGCTGGATGGCGAGAACATGCGCGATGCCATCTACAAGATGATTACAGATATTGTAGATAATGCAGTAGATATGTGTTTCTCTGAGGATGTAGATTCTGAAGAGTGGGATCTGAATGAGTTCAACAGTGTTCTCCGTCAGATCATCCCAATCGAGCCGCTTACAGCTGAGAAGGTTAAGGGTAAGAAAAAGAATGAGATGAAGCATCTGATCAAGGAGGAGGCTGTGAAGCTTTACGAGGCGAAGGAGTCCGAATTCCCGGAGCCAGAGCAGCTGCGTGAGCTTGAGCGCGTTATCCTTCTGAAGAGCATTGACAGCAAGTGGATGGATCACATTGATGACATGGAGATTCTCCGCCAGGGTATCGGTTTGACTGCTTATGGACAGAGAGATCCGGTTGTTGAGTACAAGATGGCCGCATTTGATATGTTTAACAGCATGATCACTTCCATTCAGGAGGACACCGTCAGAATGCTGTATCATGTTCATGTGGAGCAGAAAATCGAGCGTGAGCAGGTGGCTAAGGTTACTGGTACCAACAAGGATGATTCCAGTGTTCGTAAGCCGGTTCAGAGAAAAGAAATTAAGGTTTATCCGAATGATCCGTGTCCTTGCGGAAGCGGTAAGAAGTACAAACAGTGCTGCGGCAGAAAGACTGCTAATGTTTAAATCAGAGTGACTATAGAGAGCGAATTTCCAGAGGCGGGAGGTCTTGGAAATTCGCTCTTTTGCTATTTAATTGGTTGGTCGTTATCCCGTACGCAATTTCACAATGTATATTCACCGCCGCGCGTCGCAACGTTCCGGCAAGCTAATGACTAACTACGACTAAGACGCTCAG
>NZ_JBCPGE010000056.1:0-27972 GCF_040914025.1 Ruminococcus sp. RTP21484sp1_RTP21281st1_A8_RTP21281_210402 | reverse complement strand
GATCTTATCCATATCCTCACCTTTCGCTGTAAGCATTACAATAGGAACATTTGAAAATTCCCTGATCTGCTGGCATACTTCAAAGCCATCCATCTTGGGAAGCATAAGATCCAGGAGAATAATGTCATATTTCTTCTCTTTGGCCATCTCCAGGGCTTCTTCTCCATCGTAGGCACAATCCACATCCATTCCATCCTGTTCCAGACTGAAACGGATACCCTTTACTATCAGTTTCTCATCATCTACTACCAAAACTTTCCTGCTCATTTAAGAATCTCCCTTATCCAGTTGATATCTTGTCTTTTATCTTTGAAAAGGTACCTTCCTTGATACCTTCTACATTCATAATCTCTTCTATAGAAGCAAAGTCTCCATGCTCCTCTCTGTATGCAATAATGGCTTCTGCCTTTGACTGCCCGATTCCGCTTAATGTGGAAAGCTGCCCGGCATCTGCAGTATTCAGATTAATTCGCGGATCATCGCCTGCGCCATCTCCGAAACTTCCTGTATCTCTTTCAACAGTTCCCGATGGATTTTCCACTGAGCTGCCTTGAATTTCTTCCAATCCTGAACTTCCAGACTTGTCACCATCGTTCAATGCCTCTGGCACTTTCGCCATAGCGAGTTCCAGCTCCTCAGACACTTCTTTCTCAGTAGGCACATAAATCTGCTGCCCATCTCCAATGCTTCTGGCTCTGTTCAGATAATTTATGGCTGCCTCTGGCAAATATCCTCCAGCTGCATCAACAGCCTGGAAAATACGCGCTCCTTCATCCAGCTCATAAACGCCTGGATTTACAACGGCTCCACATACATCAACGAATATTTTCTGTGGAATTGGCGTTTCTGGTGGCAAATCCAAAGCTGAATTTTCTGTATTTCCCTCTGATCCAGCATCTGAAACAGCAGACTGTTTTTCGGGATTTTCCCCTGCCGCCACGTTACTCTCATACGCAGTGCTCTCTTCTCCGGCTTTTCTATTCGAGTTCTCTTCATCTGAATCCAACTCTTCCAGAAAAACCTCTTCCCGACGTGCGCAGCCTGTCATTGCAGACGCCGTCCAGAGAAAGAACAAAACTGTCCAGATTCCACATCTGTATTTCATTTTTCTTCCCATGCAGGTTCCCCTTTCGCTTTATGCGCAGGTTCCCCTCCACTCATGCTTTACCTAATCTATTTTAACGAAACTTTACATTTTTTACAATACCATTTCTAAATTTTATCAGTCTTTTATCTATTTACCTTATTTCTCCCATTTAAATATGACAATTCCTACAATAGCCACAGCCATACCGATCAGTTTCCGCCATTGAAAATCCACTTTTTCTACACCAAACAGACCAAATAATTCAATTACATAGGCAACTGCAAGCTGGGAAATTACAATCAGCATAGCAGCCTTTGCAGGACCTAAACTTCCCATGCTTTGAATGACAGTTATGGTAATAAATGCTCCGATAATACCGCCAAGTAAAGTATATTTATTCTCCACCTGCCACAACGCGCCAATACTATCCCTCCCGGTAAAAATCCACGCCAACACACAGACCAAAAACGCAGAAAACTGTACCCAGCCGGTGGATACCCACAAGCTGGTCTGCTTAGTCATCTCTGTGTTAAAAACGCCCTGAATACTCATCAATGCACCAGATATCAACGCTACAAGAAATCCCCACATACAATACCTCCATAAACTATCCTATACTTCCAGATTCTTTCTCTAGAGCGTGTTTGAAAAAGGCTTTCTGCAAGGTGTGCGTCACAATTTGTGGGAGATTTCGCCCGGATGAGGGCGCCGTAGCGGGCTACGGCAACCGAATTCGAGTGAAATATACCGCAAAGTGGGGCGTGCAGATTGCAGGAATGATTTTTCAAACACGCTCTAAGCCAATCAATGTTCTGACAGCCTCCAAAAGGATACTCCCTTTCCCGGGAAGAAAAGGAGGTGCACTTGCAGCAGGCACCTCCATAATAGTATTATATGTATTTTTCAAAGATTCATTCACTTCGCAAGTTTTTCGCTTTTTTTCGTAACGCAGCACCGGCAGTAATTAGACGCCGATAAGATCCAGAGAAAAGCAGGAATGATAATAGCAAGAACGCCCGTATTCCATACCATATGAAGCAGCATGGCTACCAATGTGCAAAAAGGAAGTACCTTTCCAGTCAGCAGATAAGTCTTATAGCTTGCTTCGTAAATTTCTTCCTTCTCTGCTTCGTCACAGCTTGCAAGCCACTGCTCCTGAAAGTTTATAGAAGTAGGATCACCTTTCTTATCCGGATAAATTCTCTGAACCAGCTTTATATAGCGAATCTGCCACATACCAAAATATCCAACCATTCCCACAAACACAACCAGTCCTGCTAAGAACATCCATATCTCACCGTCACTCTGGCTCTCAATATATTTCATAGAGTATCCTGGTGAAATAAGCAGCATCATAAGAACAGTTCCCACTGTACTCGCAATCATCCCCCAGCTGGAGGACACTTCAATATGATACTGCAATTCATGATATTCTTCATCCTCTGCATCCTGTATCTGGCTTCCCATTCTCTTCATCTTTCCAAAATGAATCTCACAGATCATAATACAGATCGCACCGCAGATACATTCCAGCAGCACTGTATGATCACGTACAGCCAAAAGAAATGCATTCATCCCATGCCCAATAGCTGCTATAGAATTCTCCCCAGTGTATGATGTAACAAAGCCAAAAATTCCTCCAACAACACCACCAGCCAGCATAATCAGTACCATTTTTAAATAGGAATTCATTTTCTTCTTAGATTTTCCCTTATTCATCTTCTCCATCCTCCGTATAAGTAAAAATATCTTCCACTGTCACCTGACAGATCTTCGCCAGCTTCAAAGCCAGCGTCACTGAAGGTGAATAGTCTCCCCTCTCAATCAGGCTGATCGTCTGTCTGGACACACCAGCCAGTTTCCCCATGTCCGCCTGATTGATTCCAAGCCTGGCACGATATTCCTTCAATCGATTCTCCAGCGCCATTTCAAAGGCTCCTTTCTCATTCGTAGTGTATTCATTTTTTTGAAATGACTTATTTCATTGTCATTATGACAAGTCTATTTGTCATTCCTTGTATTTGCATAATATCATTGACAACTTTACTTGTCAACAGGTTTTTTATATTTTCCCAAAACAACCTTGCAATCCTGTTATATCTCTACTGAAAACCGCTTTTCCAGTCTTTCTTCTGACATTATGCAAAAATATTTTCGAAATTTTCTATATTTTCCATCTATTCAACAGCTCTCACAATTGATATAATATTTTCAACAAATATGACAGCCGGGCTGGCATGTCAACTTAAAAGGAGAATCACAATGGCAGACGAAAAGAACATTGGTACCCCAGCAGAAGAGGAAATCGAGATCATCACCCTCACCGACGAAAACGGGGAAGACATGGATTTTGAGTTCCTGGATCTTGTTGAGTATGAAGGAAAGCGCTACGCAGTTCTTCTCCCACCTGTAGAGGACGTGGAAGGTGAGGACGAGAACGAAGATGAAGAAGTACTGATTCTTCAGGTTGAGGACGACGGAAATGAAGAAAACGAGAGCTATGTTTTCGTTGATGACGATGACATTCTCACCGCTGTTTTTGACATTTTCAAAGAGAAATTTAAAGACGAATTCGACTTCGCAGAAGAGTAAATTTTGCAAAAAATATTCTTCTAAGATAGAAAAAGGTACCTCGATCAACTTCAGGGTACCTTTTTTCTATCGTTTCATTCTCTTTTACGTTTCAAGGCTAGAGCGTGTTTGAAAAAGGCTCTAGATTACAACTTTTTCAGAGAATCATTTTACCTAAATATTCAGCTTCCAATCGGGACTTTCATAGTAAACTCCAGACCTGATTTACGCCAGACACTCATCCAGAATCTCCGCCATTTCATCAATATCCGCCTTGGTAATCACAAGCGGAGGCACAATACGAAGCACGTCGCTTCCTGCAGAAATAACCAGCAGTTTCTTCTCCAGAGCCTTCTTAACAATCTCTCCTACAGGTCGTCCTGCAATGACGATTCCCTGCATGAATCCCATACCTCTTCTTGCTGCAGCACACTCATGTTTTTCCACAAGTTCATCCAGTTTTTTCTCAAGATATGGGGTTAATTCCTGTACGTGAGTAAGAATCATATCCTTCTCATAAATGTCAAAAACTTTGCTTACAGCAGCACATACAAACGGATTTCCTCCATAGGTTGTACCATGATCTCCCGGCTTCAGGGAAGCCTGTGCAACCTTCTTACTCAGTACAAATGCACCTACAGGAACACCGCATCCAAGCGCTTTTGCACAGGTCATAATATCCGGCTGTACACCGTATGCCTGCCATGCAAAATAATATCCGGAACGTCCCATTCCGCACTGGATTTCATCCAGAATAAGGAGAATATCTTTCTCATCACACAGTGCGCGAACGCCCTCCAGAAACTCTCTTTCCGCTGGATAAATACCGCCTTCTCCCTGTACAGTCTCCATAATAATTGCACATGTTTTATCTGTAACCTGGGCTTTTACACTCTCAAGATCATTGAAATCAGCAAATTTCACACCACCCATGAGCGGCTCAAAAGGCTCACGGTAATGTGCATTTCCAGTGACAGAAAGTGCTCCAATAGATCTGCCATGGAAAGAATGATTCATGGCAATGATCTCATGATCTGCATGTCCGTCACGTTCATAAGCATACTTTTTCGCAGCCTTTAATGCACCTTCAATAGCCTCTGTACCACTGTTTGTAAAGAAAGCCTTATCCATGCGGCTTGCATTTACCAGCTTTGCACCAGCTTCAATAATCGGCTCATTGTAATACAAATTGGAAATATGAGTCAGCTTATTAATCTGTTCTTTCAGCGCTTCATCATATCCAGGATAATGATATCCAAGCGAATTTACAGCAATTCCTGCTGCGAAATCCAGATATTTGGAGCCTTCAGAATCAAAAAGATGCACACCCTCTCCACGTTCAAAAACAACTGGAAAACGATTATATGTATGAAGAATACTGGACTCCGCTTCTTCCATCTGATTATTCATGTTCATGGTAATATTTCTCTCCATCCTCTCTTAAAATAGCAGTTCCGATACCCTTGTTTGTAAAGATTTCCAACAGTAAACTATGAGGAATTCTTCCATCAAGAATATGAACCCGGTTAACACCATGCTCAATTGCTTCAATGCAGTTATTCAGCTTCGGAATCATTCCGCCGCCAACATATCCATCCTCGATCAGCTTTCTGGCATCCTGAATATGAAGCTCCGAAATCAGGGATGACGGATCATCTTTATCTTTATAAACGCCCTCAATGTCAGAAAGAAATGCAAGCTTCTCGGCATGTACAGCCTCTGCAATTGCGCAGGCTGCATCATCTGCATTGATGTTATAGCTGTCATAATTATCATCAAATCCGATTGGAAAAACAATCGGAAGAAAATCCTTTTCTAACAGGTCATAAAGGATTTTCGGGTTTACTTCTGTAATATCCCCTACAAATCCAATATCCTCTCCATTGGAATATTTCTTCTTACATTTCAGCAATCCACCGTCTTTTCCACTGATACCAACAGCCTGTACGCCAAGAGATTCCACATAGGAAACAAGTTCTTTGTTTACTTTGGCAAGGACCATTTCTGCTATTTCCATTGTCTGGGAATCTGTTACCCGAAGACCATTGATAAACTTAGCCTCCATACCTACTTTTCCAACCCATTTGCTGATTTCCTTGCCGCCACCGTGTACGATAATTGGCTTAAATCCAACCAGTTTCAGGAGAACTGCATCCTTAATTACATTCGCCTTCAATTTTTCATCCAGCATAGCACTTCCGCCATACTTTATTACAACAATTTTACGGTTAAAACGCTGTATGTAAGGAAGCGCCTCAATCAGTACCTCTGCCTTATCAAGATATTTCTGATTTACCATTTTTTCTCTTAACCTTTCTTTCCTATATCTTTATGTTACAAAAGTCCTACAACTGCATGCCTTTCAGTCTTCCTCTGGCATCTAATTTACACACTCTCAGGCTTTAATATCAAGAACGATAATCTGCATTAATTTTCACATAATCATAAGTAAGATCACAGCCCCATGCAGTTGCTTTCGCGTCACCCATCTTCACATCTGCAATAGCCGTCACCTCGTCCTCAGACAGGATTCTGGTTGCTTCTGCTTCATCATATCCTGTTGAAACACCGTTCTCAATAATCTTTAATTTTCCCGCACGGCTCTCAAAATAAAGGTCAACTTTTTCCGGATCAAACTGCACTCCTGAATATCCCATAGCACACAAAATCCTTCCCCAGTTTGCATCGTGGCCATAAATTGCAGCCTTTGTAAGAGAAGAAGTTACTACGGATTTGCTAAGCGTAACTGCATCTTCTTTTGTCTTAGCGCCCACAATTTTCACTTCAAAAAGTGCAGTCGCGCCCTCTCCGTCACCTGCAATTTTCTTTGACAAACAGGTATTAATATAATTCAAAGCCTCCATAAATTTATCAAAATCAGCACCCTCTTCTGTGATCTCAAAATTGCCTGCCATGCCATTTGCAAGGAGAAGAACAGTGTCATTTGTGGAAGTATCACCATCTACAGAAACCATATTAAAAGTATCTTTAATATTAGCACTTAGTGCTTTTTGAAGCATTTCTTTGGAAATTGCAGCATCTGTTGTGACAAATCCAAGCATGGTACACATATTAGGATGGATCATTCCGGATCCCTTGCACATACCGCCAACTGTTACTGTTTTTCCACCAATTTCGATCTGTACAGCAACCTCTTTTTTTACGGTATCTGTAGTCATAATAGCCTTGGCTGCCTCTGTTCCGGCCTCTAAAGAACCGTCAAGCTTCGGAGCCATAGCCTTTACACCATTTACAATTCTGTCAATCGGAATCTGCATTCCAATCACGCCTGTAGATGCAACCAGCACGCTATCTGCCGGGATTCCAAGTATCTCAGACGCTGCATCAGCAGTCGCCTTACAATAGCCATATCCTTCTGCTCCGGTACATGCATTTGCAATACCGCTGTTGCAGATCACAGCCTGTGCAGATGGGTGATTATAGATCACATTCTGATCCCATTTTACCGGAGCTGCCTTCACCACATTTGTTGTAAAAGTACCAGCCGCAACACATGGAACTTCACTGTAAACCATGGCCATATCTGTACGGCCTTTGTATTTAATTTCTGCTGCTGCCGCTGCTGCTTTAAACCCCTTTGCTGCGGTAACACCACCTGTAATTATTTCCATATTGATACTCCTCCTTTGCCCGATCAGGCAAATTATATGTTTATTTTTTGATGTAACTCAGTCCTGAAACCATGCCCGGAGCCTGTCTCCAATTTCACTTTTACGGATACATCGGAACCTGTAATAATCCTTCCGCTTCATCAAACCCAAACATCAGATTCATATTCTGAACTGCCTGTCCGGCAGCACCTTTTACCAGGTTGTCAATAGCTCCCATCATGATGATTCTGTGGGTTCTCGGATCGATCTTGAAGTTCACATCCACGTAATTACTGCCCTCTACCCACTTTGTCTGCGGACACACATCCTTATCCAGAACCCTCACAAATGTCTCATTCTCATAACATGCATCATAAGCAGCTTTTACTTCTTCGTAGGTCACATCCTTTGTCAGGGAAGCGTATGCTGTAACCAGAATGCCTCTGTTCATTGGAACAAGATGCGGGGTAAAATTAATGGTCACTTCCTGTCCGCAGGCATATCCTAACTGGTCTTCGATCTCTGGTGTATGTCTGTGTGTAGCAACACCGTAAGCCTTGATATTTTCATTTACTTCACAATAAAGATTATCAACCTTAGCCCCTCTTCCAGCACCCGTTGTTCCGGATTTAGCATCAATAATAATCGTGTTCGGATCAATCATTCCGGCCTTTAACAATGGGTAAATAGAAAGTGTAGAACAAGTTGGATAGCATCCCGGATTCGCGATCAGACGGGCTTTTTTGATGTCCTCGCGGTTAATCTCACATAATCCGTACACAGCTTCATCAATAAACTGAGGGGATTTGTGCTCAATTCCGTACCATTTTTCATATTTCTTCACATCTTTAATACGGAAGTCTGCACTTAAATCAATTACTTTCGCTCTGGAAAGGATTCCCTCATTTACAAGAGAAGCACACAGCCCCTGCGGTGTTGCAGTGAAAATCACATCAACCTCATCTGCCAGAGCTTCCATGTTATCGTCCATACATTTTGCATCTACCAGCTTAAAAAAGTTCTGATAAATTCCTGCATATTTTTTATCAATGTAGCTTCTTGATCCATACCATGCTACTTCCACATTTTTATGTCCCAGAAGGAGACGTACAATTTCATTTCCCGCATAACCGGTTGCTCCAATAATTCCAGCTTTTATCATTTTAGTGTCCTCCATTATTATGGTGTCAAAAGCATGCTTTTTCAAACAGGCTCTAGAACTCATACTTGTTACTCTGTTCACTGGCAACAATGTC
Organism: Ruminococcus sp. RTP21484sp1_RTP21281st1_A8_RTP21281_210402; assembly: GCF_040914025.1. NCBI lineage: Bacteria > Bacillati > Bacillota > Clostridia > Eubacteriales > Oscillospiraceae > Ruminococcus > Ruminococcus sp. RTP21484sp1_RTP21281st1_A8_RTP21281_210402. The sequence goes on along the minus strand of NZ_JBCPGE010000056.1, from coordinate 19,447 downwards.
CGTTTTGTGAACGGAGTGAACAGTAACATGTGCTTTATAAACAATGATGAATGAATTATACATCTTCTTTGCATATTATGCAATAGTCATTTTTTCCTTATTTTCCATTCAATCTATCTTTTTTTGTGCATTTCAACGCGTATTTACCTATTATATGATGCATTTTTATGCAAAGTTTTTATAAATTTTTTTCAAATTTACTATTGCATATTTATGAGTATTGTTGTATATTATTTTTTGTGAATAACGTACAGAACGTAAGAGCCGTTATCGCGATGAATATTTATTCAAAATTTAATATGCTTTATAACCCTATCTGTTTCAGAGGGATAAAAGAAAAGAGGTAAATATTATGAAAGAAAAAGTTGTACTTGCATATTCAGGCGGACTTGATACCACAGCATTGATTCCGTGGCTGAAAGAAACATTTGATTATGATGTTGTCTGCTGCTGCGTTAACTGCGGACAGGGAAATGAGCTGGACGGACTTGAGGAAAGAGCAAAGCTTTCCGGAGCTTCCAAATTATATATTGAGGATATCGTAGATGACTTCTGCGACAACTATATTATGCCATGTGTTGAGGCAGGTGCTGTATACGAACACAAATATCTTCTTGGTACTTCCATGGCACGTCCTGCTATTGCCAAGAAACTGGTTGAGATCGCAAGAAAAGAGAACGCAGTTGCAATCTGTCACGGCGCAACTGGTAAAGGAAATGACCAGATCCGTTTCGAGCTTGGAATCAAAGCTCTTGCACCAGACATCAAAATCATTGCTCCATGGCGTATGACTGACGTTTGGACCATGCAGTCCCGTGAAGACGAGATCGCGTTCTGCCAGGCTCATGGTATCAACCTTCCATTCGATGCAAAACACAGCTACAGCCGTGACCGTAACCTGTGGCACATCAGCCATGAGGGACTTGAGCTTGAGGATCCGGCGCAGGCTCCAAACTATGATGATATGTTAGTACTCAGCGTAACACCTAAGAAAGCTCCGGATAAAGAGACCGAAATCACCATGACATTTGAGGCAGGTGTTCCAAAGACCTTAAATGGAAAGGCAATGAAAGTTTCCGAGATCATCACAGAGCTGAATAAGCTTGGCGGCGAGAACGGAATCGGCATTATCGATATCGTTGAGAACCGTGTTGTAGGTATGAAATCCCGTGGTGTTTACGAGACTCCTGGTGGAACAATCCTTATGGAAGCACATGAACAGCTTGAGGAACTGATCCTTGATCGTGAAACTCTGGAAACCAAGAAGAAACTTGGCAGCCAGCTGGCTCAGGTTGTTTACGAAGGAAAATGGTTCACACCACTTCGTGAGGCAATCCAGGCATTCGTAGAGTCCACACAGAAATATGTAACTGGTGAAGTAAAATTCAAACTTTATAAAGGCAACATCATCAAAGCCGGAACCACTTCTCCATACAGCCTTTACAATGAATCTCTTGCTTCCTTCACAACAGGTGATATGTACGATCACCATGATGCAGACGGATTCATCACTCTGTTCGGTCTGCCGCTGAAAGTTCGTGCAATGAAGCTTGCAGAAGTAGAAAGTCAGAAACAGACCAACGACTGATCTTCATAAAAATAAGCAAAAAATATCTCCGGAAGTTCTTAATCCTCCCGGAGATGTTTTTTTGCAGCTTTTTTGTTTTATGTAAACCAATTATTTTCCAGCGCTTATTTTATTTAGCATCCAGCGCTCATTAAAAATTTTCTCAACTGATTTTTACCTTCTTCTGCTCCAGCCTCTCAGACACCCATTCCTTAAACAATGTATAAATTACAGACACCAACGGAATAAAAATCAGCATTCCCACAATTCCCATAAGATTTCCGCCCAGAGTCACTGCAACCAGTACCCAGATTGCCGGCAGTCCCACAGAGTTTCCAACTACGTGAGGATAGATCAGATTTCCCTCAATCTGCTGCAGGATCAAGAACAATATAAGAAATGCCAAAGCTTTCAGAGGACTTACCATCAAAATCAGGAAAAATCCCACCCAGCATCCAATAATTCCGCCAAACACAGGAATCAGCGCCGTAAAACTGATCAGCACTCCGATCAGCATTGCATATGGAAATCTTCCGATCGTCATGGAAACAAAGAACATGCTTCCCAGGATCACCGCCTCTATGCACTGCCCGGTAATAAAGCTTGAAAACACCTTACTTGCCAGTGTACAAACATGTCCCAGATATTCCACTGTTTTCACAGGTAAGATCGCATAAGCCGCTTTCAGGACCTGCCTGCCCAGCTTCTCTTTCTGAAGGAGCACATAACAGGAAAACACAAAACCAATTGCAAAATTCATAGCCATACTCACCAGTCCCATAGTCACGGTAATAGTGGAAGATACCAGATTGTCCGCCCCACTTCTCAAAACGCTCACAATAGAATCAATAATTTTCTGCGGATCAATTTCTATGGTAGATGCCCATTTCACAATTTCAGAATCACTCTGGAAGGTATCTGTCAGCCATTTCTGAACTAACGGAATATCTTCTTCCACCTTTTTCACAACATTTACCAGAGTTCTTCCAAGCTCCGGTGCCACAATCAGTACTACAACGAGAATCGCCATCACCACCAGAACAATGGAAAAGATCAGACTAACCGGTCTTGCAAATTTTGCTGCTGCGCGTCCCTTCCTGTCTTCTTTTTCCTTTGCTTTTCCAAAAACATGTCGCTCAATAAATGCCATAGGTACATTCAGCACAAACGCCATAGCTCCACCCAACACAAATGGCAGAAGAAGTCCCCACACAATTTTCACATACTTCAGCACCACATCCAGATTCTGCACTCCCAGATACAGAAGCACTGAAAAAGCGATCAGCCACCTTATCTTTTTCATATTTTCCTTATTTAGTTCCACTATTTTCAACCTCCTCCTTTCTTTCTCAGTACACTTTTGTTCTGCATATCTTACCACAAAATCCACTTTTTGACCAGTTATCCCTTTCTTTTTCCCACCTCTTTTAATTCAACGTGTTACTCCAGTAACACGCTTCGCGATGCAAAAGAATCATGCTTTGCATGATTTCGCGCCGCAATTCTCTGGTTTTCTGTGAACTTTATTGACACTTTTCCACGTTAACGCTATAATATTGATTAAATATCGTTTGCTCTAGAGCGTGTTTGAAAAAGGCTTTCTGCAAGATGTGCGTCACAACTTGTGGGAGATTTTTTTATAATTATATTGTGGGGTTTTTCCCCGGCGAAAAGGAGGTATCTTCACTAAATGAAACAGATATCAGGCAATAAGCTGCTGGTAAAAGCACTGAAAGAAGAAGGTGTTGAGTACGTTTTCGGTTATCCCGGAGCATGTACCATTGATATCAGCGATGAATTATACAAACAGGATGATGTCACCGTAATCCTTCCACGTCACGAGCAGGCACTGGTTCACGCAGCCGATGCTTACGCACGTACCACTGGAAAAGTTGGCGTATGTCTTGTAACAAGCGGTCCTGGTGCTACCAACCTTGTCACAGGCCTTGCTACAGCCAATTACGACAGCGTTCCTCTGGTGTGCTTCACCGGTCAGGTAGCACGTCATCTGATTGGAAACGATGCATTCCAGGAAGTTGATATTGTAGGAATTACCCGCAGTATTACCAAGTATGGAGTCACTGTACGCAACCGTGAAGATCTTGGACGTATCATCAAGGAAGCCTTCTATATTGCACGTACCGGACGCCCTGGACCGGTTCTCATTGACCTGCCCAAGGATGTAATGGCTGAACTGGGCAGTGCAGAATATCCAAAGAGCGTAAATATCCGCGGCTACAAGCCAAACACCAGTGTCCACATCGGACAGCTGAAACGTGCGATCAAAACACTTTCCAAGGCAAAGAAGCCTCTCTTCCTGGCAGGCGGCGGAATCAATATTTCCCATGCCAATAAGGTATTCCAGGAAGTAGTGGAAAAGACCGGTGTTCCGGTTGTAACTACTATTATGGGACGAGGTGCAATCCCTACCAACCATCCGCTTTTTATCGGAAACCTTGGCATGCACGGTGCCTATGCAGCCAATATGGCTGTAAGCAACTGTGACGTACTTTTTTCCATTGGAACACGTTTTAACGACCGAATCACAGGAAAGCTTCATGAATTTGCCCCTAATGCCCAGATTATCCATATTGACATTGACACGGCCTCTATTTCCAGAAACATCCAGGTAGATATTCCAATCGTTGCAGATGCAAAAGATGCCCTTGCAAAAATGTCCGAATACGTTTCCGACTATGCCAGCAAAAAATGGAACAGTGAGATAAACAGCTGGAAGCAGGAACATCCTCTTGTAATGCGTCCAAATGACAGATTAAGTCCGGTTGACATCATTAACCAGATCAACTGCCAGTTTGAAGAAGCCATCATTGTCACGGATGTCGGACAACACCAGATGCTGGTTTCCCAGTATGCTGAGATCACACCAGGCAAACAGCTTGTTATGTCCGGAGGACTTGGCACCATGGGATACGGTTTTCCCGGTGGTGTAGGCGCAAAGATCGGTAATCCGGACAAACCGGTTATTGTTATTTCCGGCGACGGTGGAATGCAGATGAATATTCAGGAATTTGCCACAGCTGTTCTGGAAGAGCTTCCACTGATCCTTTGTGTATTTAATAACGAATATCTTGGTATGGTTCGTCAGTGGCAGAAGCTTTTCTATGGCAAACGCTACAGCATGACCAATCTTCGCTCCGGTGCCCTTTCCCGCCGTACAAATGGCGAGGAATACCCGAAATATACACCGGATTTTGTAAAGCTGGCAGAAAGCTACGGTGCCAAAGGGATCCGGGTTTTCAATAAAAATGAGGTTGCCGCAGCCTTTGAAGAAGCAAAGAAAAATACCAAAGTTCCGACTCTGATCGAGTTCATCATTGATCCTGAAGAAATGGTTTATCCGATGGTAAAGCCTGGCGGAACACTGGAAGATTTAATTATGGATTGTTAATTAACAGGAGGTTTATCCAATGGCAGATAAAGGCATGAAAAAAAGATGGATTTCCCTCTACGTAGAAAACCAGGTAGGTGTTCTGTCCAAGATTTCCGGACTTTTCTCCGGCAAAAGCTATAACCTGGACAGCCTCACCGTTGGTACTACAGAGGATCCTACCGTTTCCCGAATGACCATCGGAACTGTAAGCGACGATGAAACGTTCGAACAGATCAAGAAACAGCTGAACCGAATGGTAGAAGTCATCAAAGTTATTGATTTCACCAATATGTTCGTCCGCATGAAAGAGATTCTTTACATCAAGGTTTTTAACTGCTCTTCTGAGGACAAAGTTGAATTATTCCAGATTGCTGAGACTTTCAAAGCCAGAGTCATTGATTACGGTAAAGACAGCCTGCTTCTGGAATTCGTACAGACAGCGACCAAAAATGATGCAGTTGTCAAACTGATCAAAGAAGAATTCGGCCGCATCGAAGTAGTCCGAGGTGGAAGTGTAGGAATTGAATCCATCAGCATGATGGAAAGATAATTTAAACGATGATGCCCCTCCTGTTAAAGGAGGGCATTTTTGTAAATTTTACGAGGGGATAATTCATTATGAAAAAACAACAAATACCATTAAAAAATTCACTGCTTCTCCTTTTGACAGCAACGATCTGGGGAATCGCCTTTGTAGCACAAAGTGAGGGCGGTGAAGCTGTCGGCCCTCTCACTTTCAATGCCACAAGAAACATTATCGGTTCTCTGGTGCTGATCCCGGTTATTTTACTGCTCAATAAAATAAATCCACAGAGCAATTCAGCTGATTTCACAGAATCCGACAGACAGCCAATGGCATCCAGCGGTTCAAATCCATTTTCCCGCAACAAAACCTTAATTGCCGGCGGCATAATCTGCGGTATCTGCCTGTGTCTTGCTTCCAACTTCCAACAGTTTGGTATCCAGTACACCTCCGTTGGAAAAGCAGGTTTTCTCACTGCATGCTACATTATCATCGTCCCGATCCTTGGACTTTTTATGAAAAAGAAATGCAGTCCTTTTATCTGGGTTGCGGTTGTAATGGCACTGATTGGTCTCTATCTGCTTTGCATCACAGACGGCTTTTCCATTGGAAAGGGAGACTTTCTGGTCCTGATCTGTGCTTTCCTGTTTTCCCTGCACATTCTGGTCATTGACTACTTTTCACCAAAGACAGATGGAGTAAAAATGTCTTGCATCCAGTTTCTGGTCTGCGGAATCCTCACTGCTATCCCAGCCATAATTCTGGAGCATCCCAGTCTTTCTTCATTCAATGGTGCCTGGGGCGCTACTCTCTATGCCGGCGTTATGTCCTGCGGTGTCGCCTACACCCTCCAGATCGTGGGCCAGAAAAATATAAACCCAACCGTAGCCTCCCTGATTCTCAGTCTGGAATCCTGCATCTCTGTCCTCGCCGGCTGGATTATCTTAGGACAGAAATTAAGCACCCGGGAAATCATCGGTTGTGTGGTAATGTTCGGGGCTATCGTTCTTGCCCAGCTACCGCAGAAAGAAACTGCCAGTGAAAAATAACACGCTCTAAATCTTCCAAAACCCAAAGTAAGAGGTAACGCTTGAACCTTCCAAACGTTACCTCTTACTTATTTACCCCATATCACCCATTATACAGCTGATAATATTTACCTTTCTGCGCAATTAACTCATCATGAGAGCCTCTCTCAATAACACGTCCCTGCTCCAGAACCATAATACAGTCACTGTTTCTGACTGTGGATAACCTATGTGCAATTGCAAATGTAGTTCTGCCTTCCATCAGCTTATCCATACCATCCTGTACAAGCTTCTCTGTACGGGTATCAATAGAGCTGGTAGCCTCATCCAGGATCAGAACCGGCGGATCTGCTACTGCCGCCCTGGCGATTGCAAGCAGCTGTCTCTGTCCCTGGCTTAAATTAGCACCATTATTGCGAAGCATAGTATGATAACCATCCGGCAGTCTTCGGATAAAACCATCCGCATTCGCCAGCCTGGCAGCTGCAATAACTTCCTCATCTGTGGCATCCAGTTTTCCATAACGGATATTCTCCATAACGGTAGCAGTAAACAGATTAGTATCCTGAAGAACGATACCCATGGAACGTCTCAGATCACCCTTTTTGATCTTATTTATATTGATGCCATCATAACGGATCTTACCATCCTGAATATCATAGAAACGATTCAGAAGATTGGTAATTGTCGTCTTACCGGCACCCGTGGAGCCGACAAATGCAATTTTCTGTCCTGGCTTCGCATACATCTTCACATCGTGAAGCACGATCTTGTCATCACGATATCCGAAGTCAACGCCATCCAGAACAATATCACCTTTCAATTCGATATAATCTGTTTTGCCAGTGGCTTTGTGAAAATGCTTCCATGCCCAGCGTCCTGTACGTTTCTCGGACTCAACCAGCTTACCATTCTCTTCTTTCACATTTACCAGGGTCACATATCCGTCATCTACCTCCGGCTTCTCGTCCAGAAGGTCGAAGATACGCTTCGCTCCGGCAAGTGCCATAACAATACTGTTAAACTGCTGGCTTACCTGATTGATCGGCTGGCTGAAGCTCTTGTTAAAAGTAAGAAAACTTGCCAGGCCGCCAAGAGTAAATCCACCCACACCATTTACTGCCAGCACGCCGCCAACAATGGCACACAGCACATAGCTGATATTCCCAATCTGTGCACAGGTAGGCATCAGCACGTTTGCAAATTTATTGGCATTATTCGCGCTCTCAAACAGCTGGTCATTCAGCTCATTAAACTTCTCAAGGCTTTCTTCCTCATGGCAGAATACCTTTACAACCTTCTGGCCTTCCATCATTTCCTCGATGTAACCATTTACAATACCAAGATTCTTCTGCTGCTCCATGAAATACTTGCCGCTGAGTCCTGCAAGATTTTTACTTGCCACCAGCATCACTCCAACCATGACCAGAGTCACGATGGTAAGAGGCACATTCAAAATAATCATACTTACCAATACACTGACAATGGTAATCACACTGGAAATCAGCTGTGGAATACTCTGGCTGATCATCTGGCGCAGTGTATCAATATCATTGGTGTAGATAGACATGATATCGCCATGTGCATGTGTATCAAAATATTTAACAGGAAGTGTTTCCATGCGCTCAAACATCTCATTTCGAAGATTGCGTAGGGTGCCCTGACTGACATAGATCATCAGACGGTTGTACGTATATGTGCACGCCACCCCAATTGCATAAAAACAGGCTACACGAAGAATTGCCATTGCAAGAGGATGGAAATCCGGAGTCTCAGATTGAAGCATAGGCATGATATACTGGTCAATCAAAGTCTTCATAAACATGGTTCCCTGCACATTGGCAAGAACACTTACCACAATGCCGATCACAACTACAATAATATGGATCCTGTAGTTCTTAAAAATATACCCCATCAGTCTTCCAAGCATCTTGCCCGGATTCTCTACCATAGGGCCTGAACGGAAGGCTGCCCCGCTGCGGCCTGGCTTCTTTATCGGTCTTTCATTGCTCATGCCTGCTCACCTCCTCTATTCTCATCAAAATCTCCACCACCCTTTATCTGTGAATTATAAACCTCCTGATAAATGGCATTGGTTTTCATCAGTTCCTCATGAGTTCCAAATCCGCTGATTTTTCCCTCATCCATGACAATGATCCTGTCCGCACTCTGAATACTGGAAATACGCTGTGCAATGATCAGCTTGGTAGTATCCGGAATTTCTTCTGCAAAAGCTCTTCGGATACGTGCATCTGTGGCAGTATCTACCGCACTTGTGGAATCATCCAGAATCAGTACTTTGGGTTTCTTAAGAAGAGCTCTGGCGATACACAGACGCTGTTTCTGACCGCCGGAAACATTGGTTCCGCCCTGCTCAATATAAGTATTGTATTTGTCCGGCATTTTCTCAATGAAGTCATCCGCACAGGAAAGCTGACACGCTCTGCGGCACTCTTTCTCCGAAGCCTCTTTATTTCCCCAGCGCAGATTCTCCAGAATGGTACCGGAAAACAGCACATTCTTCTGAAGTACAACTGCTACCTGGTTACGCAGACTATCCATATGGTAGTCACGCACATCCACGCCGCCAACTTTCACTGATCCGGAGCTCACATCATAAAGACGGCTGATCAGGTTTACCAGACTGGACTTGGCACTTCCGGTTCCACCGATAATACCAATAGTTTCTCCTGCGCGGATAGAAAGATTGATATCCTTCAGCACCGGCTCCTTACTGTCCTTCTTATAGCTGAAATCCACATGATCAAATTCAATACTTCCGTCTGCAACTTCCATAACCGGATCCTGCGGATCATGAAGATCTGCTGTTTCATTGATAACCTCAGTTACACGCTCTGCACTTGCTGCGCTCATGGTGACCATAACAAATACCATGGAAAGCATCATAAGGCTCATAAGAATATTCATACAATATGTAAGAAGACTCATCAATTCACCTGTAGTCAGACTGCCGCCAACGATCATGTTCGCACCAAGCCAGCTGATTCCAAGAATACATGCATAGACTGTAAACTGCATAACCGGCATATTCATAACTACCAGCTTCTCAGCTCTTACAAACATTTCGTAAACTTTATTGCAGGCTTTCTGAAACTTAGTGGTCTCATATTCCTCACGTACATAAGCCTTCACAACGCGGACTGCGCTGATATTCTCCTGCACGCTGGCATTTAAATCGTCATATTTCTCAAATACTTCCCGGAAATACTTAGTCGCCTTTTTCATAATAAATACGAGAAAACATCCAAGAAAAATAACAGCAATCAGGTAAATGCTGGCAACCCTTGCATTGATCATAAACGCCATCGCCATGGCACAGATCAGACTGGCCGGGGCACGGGTACACATACGCAGGATCATCTGGTATGCATTCTGCAGGTTGGTCACGTCTGTAGTCAGACGTGTGATCAGACTTGCAGTACTGAACTTGTCAATGTTTGAAAATGAAAATGTCTGAATGTTAGTATACATTGCTTTACGAAGATTACGGGCAAAACCGGAGGATGCGTATGCTCCGTATTTTCCCCCAAGAATACCGGTAACAAGTCCTGCAACAGCAAGAAGCGCCATAATGGCACCCTTTCTGTAAAGATAACTGATATTACCGGCTTCCACACCGTTGTCGATCATATCTGCCATTACAAGAGGAATCATTGTCTCCACCACAACCTCCAGTATCATAAATACCGGTGTGAGGAAGGAGGCCTTCTTAAACTCCTTTACCTGGGCAAGTAATGTCTTTATCATCAGGTTCTCCCCTTTCTTTTTTGTTAGTTTTCATCCCGCAGACAGCACTCTCTTTGGGCATTTTCCCGGATCATGTCCAGAACTTCCAGGAAGCATTCCAGTTTTTCCTGGGGAATGTCAGACTTCAATACTTTCTGGATCCGGTCAAAATTCTCCATAATTTCCATCTGAAATTCCATTCCCTTTTCTGTAAGCACCAGACGCTTCAGTCTGGCATCTCTTGGAATAGGTTCTCTGGTAATAAGCCCTTTCTTCTCCATTGCCTGAAGGATTCCTGAAGCAGTAGAACGCGCCATCTGAAATTCTGCTTCCAGGTCTTTCTGGAAAACAGCCTCTTCTGAATGTCGGTACAGATAACCAATGATCCACCCCTGCATGCGGTTAATTCCGGCTTTTTCATCCACCTTGGACTGATACGAATTCACCAGACGCCCAATTACCTGATTGAGAGTACGAACCTCATACCCTATTTGCCGTTCCGCCCTGCAGCACTCATCAGGACCAGTTTTCTTCTTTTTCTCCATCTTTCCCTTCTTTCATATACTTCCATACAAAATAGTTCATGTGCGAACTGTTCGGGTTCGAACTGTTCGTGCACGAACTAATTATAAGGGGCATGTTTCTGAATGTCAATCCTGTTTTTTCAATATCCGCTTTGCTATTTGCTCGCGGAGCGTTTTTTGTGTAATAGGAAATTACTCCGTAATATTCCTATTACACAAAAAAATACCAGAAGCAAAATTCCCATTGCTCCTGGCATCCCTTTTTATTTCGAATAAAAGCTCCACTCCCTTTCATCCACAGGCAGGTCTTCCATCTGATAATTCTCAATCCGGATGAAACTTCCCATCTCGATTTCCTGAATCATACGCTCAATTCCGGAAAGCTCTCCCTGGACTTCCATTTCCACTCTGCCATCCCACAGATTGTCCACCCAGCCGGTAAGATCATTGGCTCTCGCCGCATTTTTGGCACGGTAACGAAATCCAACGCCCTGCACCTGCCCGGAAAAATATATGTGTTTTCTCACTATCGCCATCTTTTGTCACTCCTTATGTACCTTATGATATACGTCAATACCGGCAGATGCAAGAATTTTTATTATTTTCCCTCAAAAATCTGAGCAATCGGGGAATCCGATGACAAAATAACGGTCTTGTTTTCTCCTTGCATAGAAGCTTTCAGTGCTTCAAGACTTCTTACGAAGGAATAAAATTCACTTCTCTCATCTTCCCCATAAGCCTGGGAAAGAATTTTCATATATTCCTGTTCCCCTTCTGCCTTCAAAATCTCAGCCTGCTTCTTCGCATCTGAAATCTGAATGGTCACTTCCTTATCCGTCTTGTTCTGGATTACCTTTGCTTCTGAATCGCCTTCTGCTTTATATGTAGCAGCAATATTATCACGCTCTGAGATCATTCTCTCATACACAGCAGCCTTATTATCGTCCGGCAGATCCAGCTGCTTTGTTTCAAATTTAATCAGCTCTATTCCATATTGTTCCATATTATCTCCAATGGCTTCCATCACCATATCCGATAATTCTCCGTCCCGGCTTGTGATCACTCTGTCCTGGGAAAGACTGCTGATCACATTTTTTGTGGCATTATATACGGCCGTATTAATTCGGCTCTCGCTGTTTTCCAAAGAAGAGTTCAGAGTCTGTGCAAATTTAAGGGGATCTGTGATTCTCCACAAAACATAGCTGTCACTGATCATGGTTTTCTTGTCCTTGGTAATCACATCAGATGCTTCCAAATCATATAACAACGTTTCCTTTGGTAAAGACTGTGTTCTTTCTATCAATGGAATTTTAAAGCTGATTCCCGGTTCGCAGATCACTCTGTCAACTTTACCAAACTGACGGATCAGCTTGTATTCATTTTGTTGGGTTATAGTTATGGAAGAACCGATTATTACTGCTCCGAGAATGCCTGCTATAAGTGCCGCTTTTTTCATTTTCATAATTTTTTATCCTTTCTATCAGATACTTATCTTAACTTCACTTAGTTTCTTCACTTGTATCTTCTTCTGTTTTCCAGTCTCCGGAAAAAGAATCCAGCGGCAATATCTTTTCCACGCCACTTCCGTTGTCGATCACAATCTTCATACCAGGCAACACATCTTCCATGGTTTCATAGAACATTCGCATTTTTGTGGTCTCCGGATTCTTCACATATTCCTCATACATTGCATTAAATCTTGCCACCTCAGCTTCTGCCTCATTGATCCTCACCTGTTTTTGTGCCTCCGCATCCTGAATAATCTGGTCTGCCTGGGCCTGCGCTTCGGGAAGCTTTTCGTTCCTGTATTTATTAGCATTGTTAAGCGCCGTTTCTTTTCCCTGTTTCGCAGTTTCCACCTCTTTAAATGCTTTCATCACTTCTTCAGTAGGCGGCTCGGAATCCTGTATTGTTATGTTGACCAATTGAATTCCCAGATCCTGTTCCTCCATCTGATTCAAAATCATTTCTTTGATCTTGCTCTGGATTTCTCCTTTTCCGGTGGTCAGAACCTCATCCACGTTATAGCTTGCTATTACAGTTCGGATACAGCTTTGCGCAATATTTTTTAAAATCTCTTCCGGCTGCTCAGAGGTGTAAAGGTATTTTACAGGTTCTGAAATTCGATATTCTACAAAGAAATCCACATCAATAAAATTGTAATCCGAAGTGATCATGATTCCTTCATTTTCCACCACCGCATTGTTCCCCATACTGTATCCTATTGGAAATCCCTGGATCGTGGTATTTACCTTCTGCACCTGCTGTACAAAAGGGACTTTGAAATGTAATCCCGTTTCATTCACTGCCTTTGGCACTCCAAAGGTTGTGAGTACTGCCTGTTCCTGCTCCTGAATCTGGTAAGTTGTATCCAGAGCCAATCCCCCTGCCGCTATAAGCCCAATAGCACCGATTGCCAGATATTTCATTTTTCCATTTCGCTTACTCATTTTTCTCCTCCATCTCTCTTACTAACAATAGTTGTAAAGCGTTCAAAAAGGGAAAAAAAAGACTTTTATCCCAGGCACTGTTATAATGCCTGAAATAAAAGTCTCGCTGATTATCTCATAATGCGGGTAGTTTCATCTACCGTTCTGACGCATTTATGCACCATTCAGAAAAAATGGATTTCCTTTTATCTCTTCATGGCCGCTACTCCCTTTTCTTTGAGCGATATCATATCATAAGTATTCATGAAAATCAAGATGTTTTTTTATGTTTTTCAGTTCTTATTAATGCCTTGTTGCTGTTCAGGGGCTAACCCTGTGTTACTGTTCACTCCGTTCACAGTAACGCGCTTCGCGATGCACAGAAATCATGCATTCGCATGATTTCGCGCCGCAATTCTCGGGTTTTCTGTGAACTTTGTTCACAAAAAACGCCTCGCGGAATGTTACCAGTGAACAGTAACAACCCTGTTTCAAAAAACAGGACAACTTTTTAGAGAATATGGATTTCTTTACATTAGCATGATACAATTAAGAAAGTAAAAAAACGGCACAGCATAGATCATCCGGCTTGCTGATTGGGATACAGCGAAAACAAACAAATTTGCAAACAGAGCAATAGCCAATAGCCTATCTTCTGAACTGTGAGAACGAAAAATTGCCCAAGGAAATAATGGTGGCATTTGAATAACGAGGGAGTGAGATACATGGAACAATTATTGATTATTGAAGATGATATAGGGTTGAATCAGGGTTTAAGTAAAGCACTGAAAGCAGATGACCGTCAGATTATATCCTGCCAAGACCTAAAAACGGCGAAGGAACAGCTGCTTTGCGGCGGTGTATCCCTGATCCTGCTGGATATCAATCTGCCGGATGGCAGTGGGCTTGAGCTGCTTCGGGAGGTCAAGGAAAACCTGCCCGGAATTCCTGTTATTCTGCTGACTGCCAATGACACCGATCTGGACATCGTAGACGGACTGGAGAGAGGCGCTGATGATTATATTACCAAGCCCTTTTCTCTTTCGGTTTTGCGTGCAAGGGTGAATACCCAACTGCGAAAGCAAGCGTCAAACCATAAAAATGCGCCGTTCCATATGGATCTATTTCACTTTGACTTTGAGGCTATGACCTTTTATGTGGGAGATTCAAAAGTTGAATTGAGCAAAACAGAACAAAAATTACTGCGTCTGCTTGTTGAAAACCGAGGCCGAACCATGACCCGTGGAGACCTTGTCGACCGGATCTGGACAGATGGCGCAGAATATGTGGATGAAAATGCTTTGTCTGTTACGATCAAGCGTCTGAGGGATAAGCTTGGCGCACAGAAATACATTAAAACCATCTACGGAATCGGTTATAGCTGGGTGACAAAAGATGAATAAAACCGGCATTGTGATCCTGCTGCTGTGTTTTCTGGCGGCGGCAGCTGTTGTATTATGGGAGCGGAGAAAGGTCAGAAAAACGATGGAAGAAATCGAAAGGATGCTGGACGCTGCCATGACCGGCTCCTTTTCTGAAACCAATTTTGATGAAAGCCAGCTATCTGCATTGGAAACAAAGTTTGCGCACTATCTTTCTGCCGCAGAAGCATCTTCTCAAAACATAGCGCAGGAAAAAGACAAAATCAAAACCTTGATTGCGGACATCTCCCACCAGACAAAAACGCCGATTGCAAACCTGCTGTTATACAGCGAGCTTCTGATGGAGGAAACTATGCCTGCATCGGCGAAGGCAAATGTGGAGGCACTGTATAAACAATCGGAGAAGCTGCGATTTCTGATCGATTCTCTCGTAAAGCTTTCCAGACTGGAAAACGGGATCATTTCACTCGCCCCCCAGCAAGTAGCGTTGCAACCTCTGCTTGAAAGCGTAGTAGAACAATATGCCGCCAAGGCTTCTGAAAAAGGTTTGTCTTTGCAACTGCAGGATACCGATACTTTTGCTGTATTCGACTTCAAATGGACAGCGGAAGCGCTGGCTAATATCGTAGACAATGCCATCAAATATACAGAGCATGGCACCATTACTATTTCTGCTGTAAGCTATGAAATGTTTGCAAGGATCGATATATCGGATACCGGTTCAGGCATCCCGGAAACTGAGCAAGCAAAGATATTTGCCCGTTTTTACCGCTCAAATAGTGTGCAGAAACAAGAAGGGGTCGGCATTGGCTTATACCTTGCCCGACAGATCATATCCGGCGAGGGCGGTTATATCAAGGTTGCTTCCGTTCCGGGAAAAGGAAGTACGTTTTCCATATTTCTGCCGAAATAACAACAATTCTATCAAAACTGTTAGATTTCATTTTCCGCCGGAAAGAATGTGGAAAGATTCCTATGCGATAATCTGTATGTATCAAAGGATCATTTTCTTTCATACATACATATTTTTTCATGGAGGTACTCATTTATGGAAGTTTTACAGGCAAAAAACCTGAAAAAGATTTATGGCTCCGGCAATAACGCAGTTCATGCGTTGGATGGAGTTGATTTAAGTGTAAAGAAGGGCGAATTTGTTGCAATTGTCGGCACATCCGGCTCCGGCAAATCCACGCTGCTGCACATGCTGGGCGGGCTGGATCGCCCTACAAGCGGCACGGTCATGGTGGACGGACAGGATATTTTCTCCCTGAAGGATGAAGCCCTGACCATCTTCCGCCGTAGAAAAATTGGCTTTGTGTTCCAAGCATATAATCTTGTTCCGGTGCTGAATGTGTATGAAAATATTGTTCTACCCATTGAGCTGGACGGTGGCAAGGTCAATAAGGATTTCGTACAGCAGATCGTGCAGACGCTTGGACTGAGCGACCGTCTGGATGCGCTGCCCAATCAGCTCTCAGGCGGTCAACAGCAGCGAGTAGCCATTGCCCGTGCGCTGGCGGCAGCACCCGCTATCATTCTGGCAGATGAACCCACCGGCAATCTGGATTCCAAAACCAGCCAGGATGTATTGAGCCTTTTGAAAGTCACCAGTCAAAAGTTCGCCCAGACAATCGTAATGATCACTCACAACGAAGAAATTGCGCAGATGGCAGACCGCATTATCCGTATCGAAGATGGTCGGATCGTCTCCCAGAACTAACGGGAGGTGGCTACGATGAATGTCAAAAATCGAAAATGTATTCGAAAACTCAGCTTAAAATCTCTTTATGCGAACCGTCGTCGCAATCTGATCGCCATTTTTGCCATTGCGCTGACAACGCTGCTATTTACTTCCATGTTCACCATTGTCTTGTCACTGAACGCCAGCTATGAAACCTACCAGTTTCGGCAGGTAGGCGGCTATGCACACGGCACCTTTAAGGATGTTTCCCCCGAGCAGGCGGAACGCATCGCTGCCCACCCAAAGGTGAAGGCTGCGGGGGTACGGAAGGTAATCGGTATCACTGCGGAGGGGGGCTTTGCCAAAATACCGGCAGAGATCAGCTACATGGATGCCAACTGCACTAAATGGAGCTATGCAACCCCTACTACCGGACGGATGCCCGAAAGCGGCAAAGAGGTAGCCATGGATACGGCAGCGTTGCAGCTGCTTGGCGTAACGCCGGAGCTGGGTGCCGAGGTCACGGTTTCCTATTCCATTACGGACAAGGATCAAACCGCCTTTACTGTAACAGATACCTTTACGCTGGTGGGCTATTGGGACTATGATGAACTAATGCCTGTTCATTACATCAACATCAGCCGTGATTACGCAGATGACATCGAAGCGCAGGCAGTGAAAACAGGTTTACAGCCTTTCCGCACCGATTTGAATGTCATGCTGGCCTCCGGCACAAACATTCAAGGGCAGATGGAGCAGGTGGATACCGATCTTGGCTACACATGGGACAGCTATACCGATCCCAACAGCGTCCGGATCGGCGTCAACTGGGGATATACCTCATCCCAGCTGGAGTCGAAGCTTGATCCGGAACTTGTGATCGCCATAGCAGCTTTTTTGCTGCTGGTGATTTTCACGGGGTATCTTATCATCTATAACATTTTTCAGATCTCTGTTGCAGGGGATATCCGGTTTTACGGACTTCTGAAAACCATTGGCACAACGCCCCGGCAGCTCAAACGTATCATTCGCCAGCAGGCACTTCTGCTTTGTCTGATCGGCATTCCGGCAGGGCTGCTGCTGGGCTACGGCATCGGCGCTGTTCTGGTGCCTGTTGTCTTGCGCTCCACCCAGTTGGATGCAGGCATCACCACCATCAGCACATCGCCTGTGATCTTCCTTGGTTCTATGCTGTTCGCCTTGTTGACGGTGCTTTTGTCCTGTTCCAAGCCCGGAAAAATGGCAGCTAAGGTCTCTCCGGTGGAGGCTACCAAATATACGGATGCAATGCAGACCAAGAAAAAACAGCGCAGCACCCGGGGAGCGAAGCTCCATCAGATGGCCTTTGCCAATTTGGGACGAAACAAGAAAAAGACGGTACTGGTGGTGGTGTCTCTGGCACTGTCGGTGACACTGTTCAATGCACTGTGTACCTTTGTGGGCGGCTTCAGCATGGAGAAGTATGTATCCGCCAAGACCTGCGCCGATTTTATCGTCAGCACGCCCGACTATTTCCGTTACAACTCAGCAGATGAATTCATCACGCCAGAACAGATCGGAGAGATCGCAGCAAACACAAAGGCCAGTCTTTCCGGCACGGGATATGCTGTGCGAAAACCCGCATATCTGTGGATGACGGAGGATGCTCTGCGGCAGGACTATGCATGGTTCGAAAACGCCGAGCAGTTGGACAGCCATATGAGCCGTCTGGAGCACCGGGGCAATATGGTGATGGGAAAGACCAGAATTGAGGCTCTGGATAACAGTCTGTTTGACAAGCTGCAAGTGTTCGACGGAGATATTTCTCCCATGTTGGAGCCGGACAATAACGCCATTGCCATTGCGGTTTCCTTAGATGACTACGGTAATCTGCCCAATCTTGAATACTACCCCAAGGTGGGAGACACGATCACCGCTACCTATGCGGACGATGTGAAATATATCGACAGCCGCACCGGGGAACTCTGCACCGAAGATACACCGGAGGAGTACCTTCAGGAAAAACTGTATGGAGCCAGAGATGTAGCGTACACGGTCTGCGCCTTGGTAGAGCTTCCGTATTCCATGAGTTATCGTTATGGTGGTATTGGATATGAGACAGTTTTGTCTGTGGATACCGCACAGCGGGACAGCGGTGGTGCGGCCATTCCGCTGCTCTACCTGTTCGACACAGCGGACGAAGCGGACGAGGCCGAAGCAGAGCAATATCTATCGAAGCTCACTGCCGGTGAGTTTTCGCCCTTGATGTATGAAAGCAAGGCCACGGCTCGCTCTGAATTTGCTCAGTTCCGGCAGATGTTCCTTCTGATAGGTGGTATCCTCTGTGCTATCATTGGGCTGGTGGGACTCTTAAATTTCTTCAACGCCATGATGACCGGTATTCTTTCCCGCCGCCGTGAATTTGCTGTGCTTCAGGCTGTAGGAATGACGAACCGGCAGCTCAAAACCATGCTGATCTACGAGGGATTGTTTTACGCAATGTCCTCCGTAGCGGTGGCTTTTATTCTGTCGCTGGCGGTGGGACCTCTTGCAGGAAAAATGCTGGGCAGTATGTTCTGGTTCTTTGAGTATCGATTCACCATTCTGCCTGTCCTGCTGACAATTCCGGTATTTCTTCTGCTGGGGTGGCTGATTCCTTGCATGATGTATGACAACGCAGCGAAATGCAGTGTTGTAGAGCAATTAAGGGATGCTCAATAACTGTTAAGCAAAAAACGGCCCTCTGCCAATGAAAAGGCAGAGGGCTGAAAATCTACGGGTTTATATTCCGTCACAGTTTTTAAATAGGTTTCGGGGTTTCGTTCAAAACAAGACAACCGTCTCGTGTATTGCACTCCCGCAATCCTGGTATCTTATAAAAACTTCCACGCTTCCACATCAAAAACGCCTCTTGGTGTAATTCGGATCTGCGGAATAACCG
The DNA here is from genome assembly GCF_040914025.1 of Ruminococcus sp. RTP21484sp1_RTP21281st1_A8_RTP21281_210402. NCBI lineage: Bacteria > Bacillati > Bacillota > Clostridia > Eubacteriales > Oscillospiraceae > Ruminococcus > Ruminococcus sp. RTP21484sp1_RTP21281st1_A8_RTP21281_210402. Next base: position 255 of record NZ_JBCPGE010000056.1, on the reverse strand, counting down.
GCAAAGCCATAAAGGACAGCGTAATAAACGGATCATGACCGTCTTTCACACCCATTTCATGAGCTTTATGGATCATTCGCCCAAGAGTCTCATTGTCTTTCTCAAAACCATTATCACTCATCAGTCCCATTACAGGAAGGGCAAGCGTGTCAAATACTTTATGATTCTCTACGATCGTATAGCCTCCCTGAGTACGCATCAGTTCCCGCACAGCAAGCTCCATGTCCTCATCATTATCTCCGATCACAATAATAT
>NZ_JBCPGE010000055.1:0-28090 GCF_040914025.1 Ruminococcus sp. RTP21484sp1_RTP21281st1_A8_RTP21281_210402 | reverse complement strand
TGATCTAGTGCTGTAAGACAAATAATGTATGTATTATAATTGCATCTCATCCACCTTACAAATTCCAGTCCATTCCCATCCGGGAGATTCACATCACAAATGGTAACATCCACATTATTATCACTTGCAATTCTTTTCGCTTTTTTCACTGATTCTGCTGAAAAAACCTCATATCCGGATTTTTTCAGTGAAAATGTAATTCCACGATTTAAATTTTCATCATCTTCAACCACGAGTATACCTGGCATAGCATATCACCTCTCTTTATTAACTATTTTTCCTCTTCGTTACATATTTGTTCTGCCTCAATATCCTCGGTAGTGACTTTCCCTGTAATATCCCTATAGGCTTCTTTTATTCCATTTTTGACCGCCCACTTAATTATAAAATATAATGCAAGTAAGACGATTAGTGCTGTGCCAAAACTAATTCCTAATTCTTCAAACATTTCATTACCTCTGTCAATTCCGATTTGCACTTCAAATCGTTTTCTTTATTCTATCATAGCTTCTATTATTCCGCCATCAGTCTTTCGAACCAGGTATCCATGACAATGATAAACTGGCCTGCTCCTGGCAATTCTTGCAGCATTTCGTCAAGAGTTTTCTGTTTCACATATTTCTGCACATACACCCAACAGGCAATGCTACTGACTTCTGATACAATGTCAGCTATGGTTTTGCGCATAAGCTCTTCAAATAGAATTGAATACTGTTTCAGCTAATTTATTTTTGCAGGTTTGGGCGAGATTGTTTCTTTTCCCGCCTTTTCTCTGATTTACATCTCCGAATAAGGGGTGACAACAGGGCGGAACCCAAATGTTAGTTGGAAATTGATCATTTTGAATGGAAAATCATGTCACGAACGTGATTAGAAAATAACAAAAGCGTTCGCTGTCAGCTAATCCAGCTAACATTTTCGAACGCTTTGAAGCCCGTCGCCAAGAGGATTTGAACCTCCGACCCCTCGCTTAGGAGCAACTTTTATGCAGGTTCAGACTAGTCCAACAGAGACAACCTATTCATTTATAAGTCCAGTAAAAAAGCGCCTTCCCAGACTATTTCTGTTCATATAAGATCATTGAAAATTATTTCGGATTTTTACATTTTATGAGAAAATGAATGTACGTTTCTAATATAAAGCGCCAGTTCCATCTATAATTTTTCAAATCATAAAATCCAACTATTCTGCCCATTTAAAAGCGGGAAATGAAATGTGTGATACACTATTTTCTTTGTCAGATTTCTTCTAAATTATACATCAGATACTGCCATTTACGCAAGATGCTTTGACCACTATTTTACCTCTTTTTTCTCACATGCTCTGATTTGATCTCATATATAAAACCAGCAGAGATTTTGCTCTCCACCGGTCTGCTTTTATCCTAATTATGTTCCCCTTGCATTGATTTTGCTAATGATGTCAGACAGGGATAGTCCACAGCTGGAAATTAGTTTTTTCTTCTCTGTCCGGTGTTGTGCGGGGAGATGTTACCATATCAATCTCGCCCTCTTCAAGTATCTGCTGCATATCATCCCAGCTCTGATCGTATCCGACATATTCGTAATCTACATCCCAATAACGGGCCATCAACCGAAGGAAATCATAGCCATAACCGCTGCGGTTCCCCTCTTCATCCATCATGTGATAACCATCCATGGCAAAGAAACCGACTTTGACAGTTTCATGCTGCGAACTGTCCTCGGCCGCATATGCAATCAGGGGAGAAAATATCATACACACGCATACAAAAAACAGTAACACTGCCACATATTTCTTTGCTCTCGAAATCATATTAAATCTCCTGTCTGTCTGTCGAATATATTTCTCTATACATCTCCTTGTCAATCTCTTGGTTTAATAAATTTTCACCTGTCCCTACTGCTTCTCAATTCTTCGCATATGGTCTGCTTAATTTTTTCCGCATCCAGCGGCTTTGCAAGATGTGCGTTCATTCCTGCTTCCATACACTTTTCTGCATCTTCCCTAAATGCATTTGCAGTCATAGCAATGATAGGGATTGTTTTTGCATCCTGCCGTTCCAGGGATCTTATTGTTTTTGTGGCAGTAAGCCCATCCATCACCGGCATCATAACATCCATTAAAATAACATCGTATGTTCCCGGTTCGGAAGCTTCAAAATGCTGAACAGCGTCTAACCCATTGTTCACTGTTTCTACTTTAGCTCCATTTTCCGTCAGCATAAATTCTGCTATTTCCACATTCAGCTCATTATCTTCAACCAATAATATCCGGACACCTGATATATCTGCATTGAAATCTTCTTTTTCTTCCGGTCGTGCATTCGTATCAATTTCAAATGGAAGTACTACAGTAAAACAGCTTCCTTCACCCAGCTTACTTTCAACTGTTATGGTTCCGCCCATCTTTTCTACAAGTTGTTTCACAATAGGCATTCCCAGACCTGTCCCATTATAATCAGAACGTGGGGAATTATCTGCCTGTACAAATGGAGTAAACAATTCATTTTTTATAAATTCTTCTGACATTCCAATTCCATTATCTTTTATTTTAAATTCACATGTCATGTGATCTTCTGATCTTTCAATCGTTCTCATACTCATGTAAATAGAACCATTCACCTTATTGTACTTCATACTGTTTGTAAACAGATTCATCAATATTTTTTTCAGATGAACTGCATTGCTCCAAACATATATACCACTGTAATCATCATGTTCTCCCATAACATGAAGTCCTTTTTCTTCTGCCTGAAAGTATAGCGACTCCGTGATTTCTTTACATACCTGATCCAGATTGATGGATTCATCACCAAAAACCACGGTATCCGATTCTAACTTTGCCATATCCAAAACATCATTTACCAATGATAATAGCAGTTTCGAAGACTCATTTATTTTATTCAGGCAATCTTTTGCCCGCTCACCATCATTTCCGCTTTTTTCAAGAATTGTAAGCATGCCCATAATGCCATTGATCGGTGTCCTGATGTCATGAGACATGTTATTTAAAAAGGAAGTCTTAGCCTTATTGGCACTCTGTGCTTCTACAAGTGCATTTTGTAATTCCTGCTGTTTTTCTTCAAGCTCCTGATTCAGCTTCAATGCCTGCTCAGCAGACTTCTTGGATTTTTCTTCCGCACGTTTTGATTTTTTCAAAGAATCAAGAATTATACACAGAACAACGAAAAAAGAAATTCCAGCGATAAGTGAAACTGTCAGTAAATTGTCCTGAATAAAATCCTTCGCTGTAACTTTTCGTGAGGAAGCATTATACGAAACTACTGCACCTGAAAATTGAGTTGTAGGCATAGATGTCAGTGTTTTATTCAGAATGGACAAAAGAACCGGTTCTCCCTGCTGAATAGCAAATGGAACATCAGCTTCTTTTGTCAGGAAAACACTATGAAGCTTATCATTTTTCAAATAGTCTGAAACAGTACCTGAATTGCTTACAATACAATCCGTCTCCCCTTTCTGCATTGCTTTTACTGCTGCATCTGATGTCTCATATTCCACAACCTTCCATTGCGGATAATTGTATGAAAGATATGCTTTCAATGCAAAATCATCTTTTTCAACGGCAACTGTATTCTCTTTATTTTCATCAAAAGAATCCTTTGCCGTAATTGCTGCCATATTGAGAGTCAATAGCGTATCCGACAAAGCAAATCCATTTGTTTCTGCAAAGTATGGATTCTGGTTTGCATGAAAAATCAGGTCTATTTTTCTATCCTGCAATGCCTGAAGCAGTTCACTTCTTGTATCATACCCCTTTAATTCAAATTCCAGAGTCTGACCTTGCAGACAATTTTGGGCAAGATCCACATAATCTGTGATAACACCTGTCAGTTTACCTGTTGATGGATCTACACTACTGATACCTCCATCCTGATTCAGATACCCTATCCTGATTGCTCCATGCTGCCCGATCCACTCCCTTTCTTCTTTTGAAAGAAACGAGCTGCTCTGTGCAGAAAGATAACGCCTGTAGAGATCATCAGTGTAAAATGGATTGTCATCCTTGATTCTGCGCATAGCACTATCCAGTGCTTCTTTGATATCCGGACGTTTGGGATTTATGGCAAAATAGATTTCTGTCTCTCCAATACTTGTAAGCGGTGAAATATCCGATTCTTCCCAACGGGATTCTTCTACCGAAACGAAGCAGTCAATTTCATGTTTCGACAGTTTGTCCATAATTTCTGTGGTATTAGAAACATTGACATGCTGCGTATGCAGACCATATTTTGATTCCCATTCATTAAGCACATCCTCCACTATATTATCTTTAGACACACCAATATTTTTTCCCTCAAAAGAATCCAAATTTCCTGCTGTAAGATCCCTATTGGATGCATCCGTATAGATGTAATATTTCTCTTCCCCCATAGGCATATCGGAAAAAAGCATATTTTCAGCACGTTCGTCTGTATAGGAAATGTCACCAAGAATATCAATCTCTCCATTTTCCAACTGTGTAAAGCAGTTTTTCCAATCACTTGTTATGTATTTATATGTCCATCCTGCATAACCTGCAATATCTTGAAGATACTCATAACCATAGCCGCTTCTTTCTCCCTTTTCATTGACTACATTATAAGTTTCCTCAAAAGATCCTACCCAGATAACATTGTCAGAGTTTTCTTTGGCAAATGTAGGAACGGATAAAACAATAAAACATATAATTGTGCAAAATATAATGTAACAAAATTTGAAATTCATTATATTCTGTACTAATTTGCACTTCTTCATCTTTCTCCCCTCCTCTAGGCTACAGTTGCTTGCTTCCAGATTTTAATTTTACATTCATTAATTATCAATAACCTCCCCGCTATTTTTCACAATATTTTTCCAAACAGCTTCTGTATTACTTATTCAAGTGCTCTACCATAAAAAAGCACTGCCAAACAGACAGTGCACCTCATTTCATGCAACTGGCTGCCATTTTACAGGCCCTGTAGCTTTGCGTCCCAGACTTTCATCTGGTTTGCCGATTTTCTTATTATAGCTTTAATACTTATGCAAAAAAACTGATTTCATTATACTTTAATGCTCTAGTATACACAAGAAAACATTACCGTTTTAACGACAAAAAATAAAAAAAGAACAGCCGATACATATACTCAAACTGTTCTTCTACTTCCGAAGACCACGCAGCATTGACATCACTGTTTCCTGCTCATTTGTACTCAGATTGTTCCATATCCTTAAAACTTCTTTCTGTTTTTCTGTCAGATTCTCTGAATTACCTTCCTGAAAAAACTGTGATAATGTCACGCCCAAAGCTGTACATATTTTTCAAGTGTGATCAGCGACGGCAGGTTTTCCTGCGCCATGATTCTTCCCAGTGATGACTGGAAAATTCCAAATACACATAAGCATGATACAATAGAGGCATGCTGAAGGAGGATCTCATATGGCAAAGCAACATGACAAACAATTTAAACTTGATGCAGTCCAGTACTATCAGGATCACAAAGATCTCGGAGTACGTGGATGTGCAGAAAATCTTGGCATCGGATACAGCACATTAACAAAATGGCTGAAAGACTTCCGGGAATCAGGTGATATTCCTGTTCGTGGTTCTGGTAATTATGCATCTGATGTTCTCACTATCGGAATCGTACTCTGTCTGTTCTACATAATCTGCGGAACAGTCTCGTTTATACGGATAAAAAAATAAACTGAGCCACGGCTGTTCCAACATGAAATCAGCCGTGGCCTTATTTATATCATTTCACTCTTTTTTGAAATAGAACAACACCACAGCAACAACTCAAATCGACTTAAAATTCCAGACTATTCGCATTCAGCAAGAAATACTTCATTCCCATGATGACAAAACCTTCATCATTTCTCCAAGGCTTTTTGCTGCCATTTACAATGACGATCTTCTTGAAAGAGTCCGGGATATTACGCAGAGAATTGAACTCCTGCGTCTGTTTTTCTTCCGAAGTCATGTCATATGCAACCTGGATATAGTATCTCTGGTTTCCTTGATTCACCACAAAGTCAACCTCCAACTGCTTGCGAACACGTTTTCCCTCTTTATCCTTATCGAAGATATCCACGACACCCACATCAACATTGTAGCCACGGATCAGCAGCTCGTTATAAACAATGTTCTCCATGATATGAGTAGGCTCCTGCTGTCTGAAATTCAGACGTGCATTTCTCAGTCCCAGATCAGTAAAGTAGTATTTCAGATTTGCACCGATATACTTTCTGCCCTTAATATCGTATCGGCTTGCCTTGGAAATCAAAAAGGCATCTGTCAAATGGTCGATATGCTTGGAGATGGTTTTATTAGCATAAGTCATCTGGCGCTCACTGGCAAAGGTATTGGCAATCTTTGAAGGGTTGGTCGGTGCGCCGATTGCAGATGCAAGCACATCAACCAGAATCCCAATCTCATCCACGTTCTGAATCTTATTTCTTTCAATAACATCCTTCAGATAGACATTTGCAAAGATGTTCTTCAGATAGTCCGCTTTCTGTCGTTCGCTCTGGAAACTTACGATCTGCGGCAATCCTCCGTAGATCATGTAGTCATCCCAGGCATCATCATAATCGCCGTCATAAACAGAATAAAACTCTGCAAAGGAGAGAGGGTAGATTCTAATCTCATCACCTCTGCCACGGAATTCGGTCACAATGTCGCTGGACAGGAACTTGGAATTACTTCCGGTGACATACACATCAATATTGCTCATGCGTAGCAGGCTGTTCAGCACTTCCTCAAATCGTGGCATGAACTGCACTTCATCCAAAAGGAGATAATACTTCCCGTCGTCTTTCATGGCATCCTTGATGTACTTGAAGCATACCTTGGGATCTCTTAATTCCTCGTTCTCAATACCATCCAATGCAATTTCAATAATATGATCAACATCAACGCCGTTCTCCAGTAAGTATCTCTTAAAGATGGTAAACAGCAAAAAGGATTTGCCACATCTACGAATGCCGGTAATCACCTTTATCATTCCATTATCTTTTCGCTCGATCAGCTGCTGTAGGTAAGCGTCTCTTTTAATCTCCATCGTTACGCTCCCCCTTTCCGTGCATCTGCACACTTTTTAGTAATGAGATTCTATCACCGAACGACCTGAATTTCAATATGTATTCCCATTTTATGTGCATCTACACACTTTTATGTAATGTTGATAAATATATTTTCAGATTTTTTTGATTGCAGTGTCTATAATCGATTACTCCAATCGTTATTATAGGTAGACAACAAAAAGAAGATGGTTCCGATGTTTCATTAAATATGTTCGTTAGTCTTTTACGCAAAGGATTCTATCTCCTCTGCGCCCTAATGCTTTTCGGATTCAGTTCAACAAACTGGATTTTGTTTTTTGATACTTATTACACTTTTGCTTTTTTCTTAATCATACATATTGCTGCTAAAGTAACTATAACATAACCTAATAGTGCAATAATTGATGATTCAATTCCAAATTCTCCACCAGTGAAAACAAAGTCTTTTGAATCAAGTACATATGTCATAACCGAATATTCATCTGCCTTTTCGCTTATTGATAAACCGCCGCCAATAATTAAAATATTCCAAAGTGAATGGACAATTCCGCTGTTCCAAACAGAACCACTTTCAATAGCAACCATTGAGAACATTATTCCTACCATTGTTCCAGCAATAAGAACCAACAGGCTACTTATAATGGAAAAATCCATTCCTATAATATGTACTAATCCAAATAAAACTGATGGAATTAATACAGCTACTTTAATATTCCATTTCTCTTTTGTCCCATTTTCTTTGCAACTCTGGATGTCTGTCGTAAATCATTAGCGTGCTTTTCCCTTTTAAATATCCCATAAAATCTGAAATACTTTCTTTCGGCGGAATTGCTACGCTTAAATGTACATGATCCTTACATACTGCACCCGCTATAATATCCACTTTTCGGTACTTGCATAATGTACTTATGATTTCCTTCACATCTTCTCTTAATCTTCCATACAGAATTCTTTTTCTGTATTTCGGTATAAATACTATGTGATACTGGCATTTCCATCGGGTATGTGATAAACTTCTATTGTCCGTTTGGACCGCCTCCTTTGATTTTGAGTTTGGCTTGCGACACCATTCTCATCATATCACAGGAGGCTTTATTTTGTTGTCCTCACCGTCTCCACTTATTCCATTCTCCCCAGCATAGCTGGGGGATTAGACTTTTCATTTACAATTCCCATCCAACTGACTATAATAAAGAATGTCCGTTTGCCTGCAAAGGCGCGGAACTATATCCATCTGCATCAGGGCGATATGACAGAAAAATGAACTTAAAAGAATGGAAGAAAGAACAATGGATGTAATTGAAAAATTTGGAAATAGGGTGAGCAGCCAGGCGCTTAAGGATCCGGAAAAAGCGCGTCGGCTGCTTCTTGCGGGATACCGCCTGCAGGAAAAGAAGCTTCAGTTTTTGCCGGATCGGGGGCTGCCGTCGTCGGGACAGTATGTGGCGCGGGTGGTTATGAAAAATATCATTCAGTCGCTGTCAGAACCGGAGAATGCGGCGATGGTCAGCATATTTGTGCCGGGAGAGCTGGTGATGGCGGCAGGGCTGACGCCGTACTCAGTGGAGGCGATGTCCTGTTTTATGGCGGGAACGAAGTGTGAGCAAACGTTTCTTCGGAAAACGGAGGAAGAAGGATTTCCGGAGACGATGTGTTCGTACCACAGGGTGTTTCTGGGGGCGGCGCTGACGGGGATTCTGCCAAAACCGAACTGCATGATTTATACGAACCTTGCGTGTGATGGAAATATGATGACGTTTCCGTATTTAAAGGATAAATTTGAATGTCCAGGCTTTTATATTGATGTTCCGTATGAGAAAAACCGGGAATCGGTTCTGTATGTGGCGGATCAGCTGCGGAAATTGAAACGGTTTCTGGAGGAGACGACGGACAGACGGATTTCGGAGGAAACAGTGCGGAGTGCGGTAGATAACAGCCGGAAAGCGGCAGCGAATTATAAAAAACAGCTTGCCCTGCGGTGTGCGCATGACCCGGTGACCTCTCTGACGAATGAATTGTATGCGCTTTTTATGTGCCATCTGATGGCTGGCTCAGAGACGGCGGTTACCTATACGGAAAAACTTCTGCGCGATGTGCGGATGTCACCGAGGGGAGATGGTCTTTCGGTAATCTGGATGCACACCATGCCATTTTTACAGGAGCCGGTTAAGGATATTTTTAATTATAGTAAGAAAATGCACATCCGCGCTTGTGATTTCATCGCAGATGGTTTTCAGGAGATGCATGCGGAAGACCCGTATGAGGCGATGGCAGAGAAAATGGTCTACTGCATTTACAATGGCAGTGTGAAACAGAGAATTGAGGAAGCGGAACGGCTTGCCAGAATCACGGAATCGGATGGTGCTGTTTTATTTGCCCACTGGGGCTGTAAGGGAACGATCGGTGCATCCAGCCTGATTAAGCAGTCCTTAGAAAAGACAGGACTTCCGACGATGATTCTCGACGGTGACGGCTGCAACCCCGCCAATACCAGCGACGGTCAGGTATCGACGCGGCTTCAGGCGTTTGTGGAAATGCTGGAAAAGGGCAAGGAGGAGAAACACGCATGATTTATTACGTCTGTAAGTACACCCCGATCGAGCTGTTCCGAGGGTTTGGAGAAGAATGTTCTGTTTTGGAGGAAATGCCGGAAAATTTCGAACAGTCGGATCAAATTGCACATGCAAATCTGTGCGGCTTTGGAAAATCGGTCATTCAGGCAGTGCTGGAAGGAAAGGTTGAACAGCTGGTGCTGGTAAACTGCTGCGATTCGATGCGGCGCGTTTACGATATCGTGGAGAGCACGGGAAAATGTAAGTTTTTATATATGCTGGATCTGCCGCATGATGATAATGAATGTGAAAAAGTGAAATTTGCGGGCACGATCCGGAGGCTTAAAAAGGCATATGAGGCATATTCCGGGAAAGTGTTTGATAAACGCGCTTTTATCAAGTCCTTTATTACGCCGGAAATGAACACGGAGCCGTACATTGGTGTGCTGGGCGTGCGGGTCAGCGGCATTCTGGAGGATATGATCCGGGACAATATCCAGATGGATGTGGAAAATCTGACCTGTACGGGTGGTCGGAAACTGTCGGTCGTACAGGATGAAATGTGGAATATGAAGGAAGAGGAGCTGTTTCTTTCTTACGCGGACGTCCTGCTGGGACAGATGCCGTGTTTCCGCATGAACCGTTCGATCCGCAGAAACCGTCTGTATCTGGATCCGAATTTAAAGGGAATTATTTATCACACGATCAAGTTCTGTGATTATTATGGATTTGAGTATGCGAGTATCAAGCGGGATATCAAGGTTCCGCTCCTTAAGATTGAGACTGATTTTACGAGCCAGAGCGCGGGGCAGCTTTTGACGCGCATTCAGGCATTTGAGGAGACGATCGAGGGATCAGAGGATATGGATCCGGGAAAAGGTATCAGTGAGGAGGCAAGAAAGAAGATGGAGTCGGGCATTTTTTATGTAGCGGGAATCGACAGCGGTTCGACAAGTACTGATGTGATCATACTGGATCAGGATGGAAAAATTAAATCGACGATGATTATTCCGACCGGCGGCGGTGCGATGATGAGCGCCGAGAAGAGTCTGGATCTGGCGATTGAGAAAGCGGGAATTAAGAAAGAGGAGATTGTGCGGATCGATACGACCGGATATGGACGATCCTACATTGACAGCGGGGATGACAGCATCACGGAGATTACCTGCCATGCCAAGGGCGCAAATTATCTGAATCCGAATGTCCGCACTATCATCGACATTGGCGGGCAGGATATCAAGGCGATCAGCATCGATGGGCAGGGAGCCGTGAAAAATTTCCTGATGAATGACAAATGTGCCGCCGGAACGGGACGTTTTCTGGAAATGATGGCGAAAACGCTGGGACTTTCCCTGGAGGAAATGAGTGTGAAAGGGCTGGAATGGAAGCATAATATCGTGATTTCCAGCATGTGTACGGTGTTTGCAGAGTCGGAGGTCGTGTCGCTGGTGGCACAGAATAAGGATGTGGCAGATATTATCCACGGTTTAAATGTGTCAGTTGCCTCAAAAGTCGGCGCGTTGGCAGCCCGCCTTGGAAAGGATCATCCAGGCGAATATATGATGACCGGCGGTGTGGCGAAGAACCGGGGTATCATCCAGGCATTGGAAGAGAAGCTTGGTGCTAAACTTTATATCTGTGATGAGGCGCAGCTCTGCGGTGCGCTGGGAGCGGCGCTATTTGCTTATGAGAAAAGTAAAGGCAGTGCGGAGGAAACGCGATGAAGCGGCAGGGTTAAAACACTTGTATCGATATTTTCGTCAGATATTCACTGGGAGAGGCTGTGGCCAATTCGTCGATCACAGCCTCTTTATAAGAGTATTTGCCGGTTTTAAACTTGTGTTCATCGGTCCAATCAAAGAGTTTTTCGTAGGTGGCTTTCGAGTCATAGTAATTTCCCATTAAGTAAGCAAGTACCTTGCCAGCCCAAAGTGCTGCAACATGGTTTTGCAAGCAATCCGCAACGTTCGCTGCTCCAGTATTCACCTGTAATCTCCATACCGCCATCTTCTCATCTCCCCGCTTTCTTCTTTAGTGCTTATCCACCTTCCGCTTCGGGAACCATCCTTTTGCCACTCTTTTTTCCTGTTCTTTCAATTCCTTAATGCTCCAAAAGCAACTGACGCACAAAACACCCAGAGAAACCGACCAAAGTATTTCCTGCATTCTTACGGATAGAATCATACACAAAATGCCCACCAGCAAAAATACCGGCCAACAGCGGCTTCCAAAGTAATACTCCGCATATATAACAATAGGATGGAACAATCCAATCAGAAAAAAGGTAAGCACACCAATCAATATCCCACTAAAATTCATCATAACTCCTTGTCCTTTTCCTTATACAAACAGCACATTATCGCAGACCGGCGCAACTTATCTTCTGCGTTCAACAGTCGTCCTCAACAGCATATCCAATATGCGCAAAGAAGAAGTATTGCAATATAGAACTACAACCTTCCTCTTCCATATTTTTTTAATATCTGACACTTTTTTACGGATTGCATTTTTTACACGGATCATAACCTGCAGCAATCAGCGCATCCCTACTCTCTGATGAGGATTTTTTATTGCTCTCCTTCATCTGTTTGACCGATGAACAGGACGGCCGATGAAATTTCTTTGTATTGGTATTGAGGATATAGGATTCCGTGCTGGTCTGCTGAGAAGCTGCCTGCGTAACAGCCTGTGTGGCCTGCTCTGTTACTGCCGTCTGGTTTGTTCCAGAAGCCGAGCTGTCACCCATTGCATAATTGATGTTAATTCCCGGCTGAACATTATAAACGTAAACGCAGCACAAAATACCTTCGCCTTTGTCTTCTACGGATTCCGCTTCCATTAGTACGCCGGATGCTACGAGATTACTGCCTTCAAAAACCGGAGTCACCCGATACAGCACATCTTTCACTTGAAACGGATGCTCTTTGAATGGACGAAGACGCTCAATCTCAATTTCTATGATTCTTTCTTCGTTTTCTCCTGATTGTCTGTTTAGTTCAGTCATCTTGTTGACTCCTTTCCTCCAGGATTCAGGAACTAAAAAATGCCTACCTGGAACTTTTATAAATAGTAAAGTTCCAAACAGACATTGCTGTTTGACCATTAGCTGTAGCTAATAGAATTGAATACTGTTTCAGCTAATTTATGTTTGCAAGTTTGGGAGAGATTGTTTCTTTTCCCGCCTTTTTTCTGATTTACATCCCCAAATAAGGGGTGACAACGGAGCGGAACCCAAATGTTAGCTGGACTTCTTAAAACCCATGTTTGCAAACCGGTATTTTTGATTAGCTGTCAGCTAACAAAAATCGGATTGCGTTAGCTTGAAATTGATCATTTTGAATGGAAAATCATGTCACGAACGTGATTAGAAAATAACAAAAGCGTTCGCTGTCAGCTAATCCAGCTAACATTTTCGAACGCTTTGAAGCCCGTCGCCAAGAGGATTTGAACCTCCGACCCCTCGCTTAGGAGTTCATCCTGGTACAGAAAACAGCTTGCATTCTATGTCAATCAAAGTCATTCAAAACCTTGATTTTACTGCTTTTTCTGTCAATTTTAGAAAAGATAAGAAAACCTGTTTTCATCTGAGGAATTACAGTTTGGGTGAAAAAATGGTGGATTTTCCACCATTAGGGTAAAGCCAACCTGTTCCTTCCAATTATAAATGATGACTACCATTACCTGACATTTTACAGTAATGATTATTTGGTTTTCTTATTAGATCTACATTTATTATACCGTGCTTGCGGTCAACTGTCGATAACAAATTGACCGCAAGTATTTTTTCTTACGTTTACAGTACCTTCATTACTTTTAATTCAATTCTAACTCGTTTTTAACTCGTTTCTTTTTGAGTTGAACTGCGTTAAGAATTAACCACTTTGTACTTAGAATATTTTCCCCCACATAACAATTTCAAACGACCTTCTCCTTGAAGTTTTTTTATAACTGTATATGCCTGTGAAGGAGTTACTTTCAACAATTCAATTACATCTTGCTTTGTGATAATTCCGTTCTGAGTATTTGCCAGCTTCATTACTAATTCAGGATATCTAATACTGTCTATGTCTGTCTGTCGAACATACTGTATTGCTTTTTTATTCTCACGATAAATCTTTTTTCCCAGAATGCAAGTACGATTTTTTCCTTTTCCAGATGCTTCAATCAATCCAGATTCAATCATAAACTCAATTGCCGATCTGATCTTATTTTCTCCAAGATTTGTCAACTCAACAATCCGTTCAACAGTACATCTTCTTTCATTATTAAGAACCGACAAAATCATTAACACATATATTGATAACGGTTTCCCCTGTCTGTTTTGCTCATCCGCAACAAATTTTGCAAACGGTAAATCTGCTTTTGCTCTTTGAATAAATAATTTAACAGATCTACTGGTGGACTCAGAATAGTCTGGCCAAGGTCTTCCAAAAATGATAGATCCTTCATAAATTCTATCAATTCCTCTTCCCGTTTTCTCAGCTAAGCCAATTCGTTTCATTGCATCTGCAAGTGCCTGATTACGTCCATGTGGTTCTACTGTAAGAAGATTTTTTAAATTAACCCCATCTATAAATCCGCCAGGATTACTAATAGTCATTCCTTCATCATCTATCAAAACCCTTACTGAGCCAAGCATAGTATAATCCCTATGGCAAAATGCATTTACCAAACCTTCTCGAAAAGCAGCCCAGTCAAACTCCGGGATTGGAATTCTAAATAAGCCATACTCGGTCTCTCTTTCCGGATTCCATGCTTTGACGTATGTCTCATAGCTCTCGAACAATTCAAGAAGAGGTTTATTACTATCCTCATTTACACGGACAGCTGTTCCCTCTAAAACCTGAAATGCAGCTTTCGCTGTTGGTAGCAACTCTGCAATGCGTTCCTCCTTACCAATTAATAGCATACCTGCAACTGTTGGAACATAGTTACCAGCAACATTTGTAACAAGACGCAATGCAATATCCAATTCCTCATCCGGTAAAGAAAGTAAAGTTTTTTCGCCTCCAGATCTATTCTGGATGATTCGCCGAAGTCTTACTCTCTGATTTGGGTCCAAATCATCTAAAGTAGCTCCTGCTAAAGGCTGAGCGGAATAATCAAGCATCCCAAGCTCTGCAAGACGAGATGGGATCTCATATGAATACATTGGTATTACTTCCGGGCTTCCATCCAGCTTATTCCGCCTTCTCAATATTTTCCCTGATGCAGTAGATACAACCCCTCGACTTCTTGGCACTTCAATTTTCAAAACATCCTTACCTTCTTCAGTAATTATCTCTGCCCTCACAGCTATAGGTGGAACAGTGCTATTGGCAATCAGCGCAGTTACTCCTATAGGGTCTCTATGTTTTTTATGAACACCGGTAATTGTTCCATCATCTTCAACGCCAAGGAATAAACATCCCCCGGCCGTATTTGTCATTCCAACAATTTCTTCAATAAGATCGTGATCCGGGTAACATTTTAAATCACTCTTAAACTCGATATCTAAACTTTCCTCTTTAGGAATTGTACGCATCTCAATCCCTCCTATCATTTAACTCAAATATAGTGTAACTCGTTTTAACTCATTTGTCGAGTTAAATATTTCCTCTAATTCATTTTTACGAATTAAGTTGAATTAGGTATGCTAAATGCAATCTTACATATTCGAAATCATCTATTTTAGTTTTATTACATTCTAAATTTGTCAACTATATTTATTTCTTTATAACAAAACAGCGGGCATTTTACCCGCTGTTTTGTAGCTCTGTGTCATTTCGCCTATCACTTTTCAGTTTAGTAATAAATCAAGTAGTTATATTCTGTATCTCGCAACCAAATTTATAAACTGAGTTTTAAAAGTACTCTGTACATATATATCAATTTTCAAACTCTTTTAACTCATCCAACGGATCTTTTGAAGTATCAATTCTCATTGCTGTTTGACCATTAGCTGTAGCTAATAGAATTGAATACTGTTTCAGCTAATTTATGTTTGCAAGTTTGGGAGAGATTGTTTCTTTTCCCGCCTTTTCTCTGATTTACATCCCCGAATAAGGGGTGACAACAGAGCGGAACCCAAATGTTAGCTGGACTTTCTAAAACCCATGTTTGCAAACCAGTGATTTTGATTAGCTGTCAGCTAACAAAAATCGGATTGCGTTAGCTGGAAATTGATCATTTTGAATGGAATTTTGTGTCACGAACGTGATTAGAAAATAACAAAAGCGTTCGTTGTCAGCTAATCCAGCTAACATTTTCGAACGCTTTGAAGCCCGTCGCCAAGAGGATTTGAACCTCCGACCCCTCGCTTAGGAGCAACTTTTATGCAGGTTCAGACTAGTCCAACAGAGACAACCTATTCATTTATAAGTCCAGTAAAAAAGCGCCTTCCCAGACTATTTCTGTTCATATAAGATCATTGAAAATTATTCCGGATTTTTACATTTTCTGAGAAAATGATTGTACGCTTCTAATATAAAGCGCCAACTCCATCTATAATTTTTCAAATCATAAAATCCAACTATCCTGCCCATTTAAAAGCGGGAAATGAAATGTGTGATACACTATTTTCTTTGTCAGATTTCTTCTAAATTATACATCAGATACCGCCATTTACGCAAGATGCTTTGACCACTATTTTACCTCTTTTTTCTCACATGCTCTGATTTGATCTCATAAATAAAACCGGCAGAGATTTTGCTCTCCACCGGTCTACTTTTATCCTAATTATGTTCCCCTTGCATTGATTTTGCTAATGATGTCAGCAACACAGCCATTTCCGGATTGCTGAGAACTTTTGCAAGTAACTCTGCGTCCACTCCTTCTGGAACTTCCATCATCGTCCTCTTTTCTGTATCATGGATCTGCGGATTCAGATTCTTCCTGTTATAAAAGGAATCTTCCAACAGTGTCGCATTGCGCCGTCTGTCTTCATCTATGATATGCGAATACACTTCTGTAACCATATCTGCCTGTGCATGACCAGAATCTCCCTGTACCGCCTTTATATCACCGCCGTTCAACTTAAGCTTATAGGTAACACTCATATGCCGGAAACTGTGAAACACAATCTGTGGTAAATCATGTTGTTTGATCAGCTTATTCAGGGAATCTCTGATATACGCACCGCCCCTTGGAAGTCCATATTCAGTAGCAAGGATAAGGCCATAGTCCTGGTATTCTTCCTGCAAAATATCCTTTATCTCCTCCTGCTGTGCTTTCCATGCAATCAGTTCTTCAGCTACGCTCCTTGGTAAAAACACTTTCCGCACGCTGCTTTCTGTTTTTGGTGTTTTCATAATGCGTACCGTCTTATTCGTTTTCCGCTCCTCTGGAAATATGACGATCACATCTTTCTGGTCTAATTCCTCTAACGCTTTTTTGCTGTCTCTCTGTACTTCCTTATTTACATAAAGATACGCCCGGTTTTCTTTGATCGCTTCTTCTGATATATCTACGCAGTCCCAGGTAAGCCCCAGTAGTTCTCCTATTCGAAGAAAACCGGCAAAGGCAAGGTTCATACACAATTTCAGGCACTCATTTTCACACACATCCAGAGCATGGGCAAAGGTCTCTGCATCCCATATTACCCGTTTCTCTGATTTATGCTTTGGTACCGTCGCTTTAAATGCTGGATTCTTCTCCATGATATCCCACTTCACAGCCTGATTAAAACAACTCTTCAGCAGCTTATGTACATCACGGATTACACTGGTAGATACGAACTCGCTTCTGACATTTCCGTTCAAGTCTGGAACGGATGGCGTCTTTGTCAGCGTCTTATAGTAAATCTCCAGAAATCTGGTATTGATATCCGTCAGTGGAGTTTTCCCAATGATAGGCAATATATAATTCTTCAGCAATGACATATTCCCGTCATAGGTAGACAATGCCCACCTGTCTTTTCCATACAGTTCTACATACTCATTTATCAGATCCGCCAACGTCTTACAGTTCGATACGATAATACCGCCTTTTTTCTCTTTCAGTTCAATTTCTGCTTTTCTGATTTTAGCTGCGTTCTTTGTATCATACGTTTCCCACTTCTGTTTCCGCTTTCCATCTGTATCTTTACAGTAATATACGACACAATATTTGTTATTTTTCTTCTGTATCGAAGCCATGCTATACCACCCCCTTTTCCTTCCGCTTCAATAACCACTGTTCAAATACTTCTCTTGGAATACGAATAATCTTTCCTGTTTTTCTGACCGAGATTTTTCCTGTGGTGTACCAATAAGCTATGGTTGCAGGCTCCACTCCTGCCAGTTCTGCCGCTTCCGGCACTGTCAGATACTCCAGACATTTTTTCTCCTGGCTGTGATCTGCTTCTGCAAGGCATCTTCGCTTATAATTCTCATATTCCCGTTTTTCTTCCAACTCCAATTCTTCATATTCAAAATTAAACAGCTCATAAGTATCCTGTGCCTGCAAGAACCGCTCAAAGCTCTCCTTTGTCACCCTTCTCCGTCCGGCAATTACAATAACGTCCAGCAATGGGGCATATTTTTTACTGCTCAGGATTCCATATACGGTACTTCTTGGAACGTCAAGCAGCCGGGCCATTTCCGGCATACTGAGACTGGCTGCCTCTGCAGCTGCATCTTTCTTACGATCTTCCTGTGTACGGTATCTGGACTGGCTGTAATACCAGTCCCAGAAGGCATCCGTCGGCACTCGCATTCTTTCATTCACGGTAACTGTCTCAATATTGTTTTTCTTCAATATCTCATATACCGTTGCGTTGTCCGTCCCCAGCATTTCCTGTATTTCTTTTGGGGAATAAGATCTGAGCCTCAACTCCTTTCCCGGTGCTTCTCCATTGACTTTATGATACCAGTCCTGATTGGCATACCACTTTTCAAAACTGGCAATTTCAACCCTCATCTTTCCAAGCAATGTTTCTGTCCGAAAATAGTTTTTATGAACCAGCCAGTAACGATCCGTCTTCTTTAATCCCAGCATATCCCCCATCTCGTGGACACTCATCCACTTTCGGGGTTTTGCCGACGATCCAACTCTTTGTATCACTGCCTTGTTTCACTCTCCTTCCATTTATTTTTCTTAAATCATATCTCACAATTCGCAAAAAATTTAGGATGTCACAGAAGCATTTCCCTTATCCAACCACTCGTCAAAACTCTTCTTGGAAATGCGGTAGCCACCGCCTTCTAACTGAATCCAGCGGAACTCATTTTGTCTCAACAGCTTATAGACCGTTGATCTGCTGACATCCAGCATTTCCTGTAAATCCTTCACCGTATAACATCTTTTTTCTGCCATATTTTCACTCTCTTTCAATCTGTTTTGATTTTATTTCTAAATACAAAAATCATGAAAAAGTTAAGAGTGCCGTTCTCACTCTTTAACCTATTTCATACATTTTCCGCATTTTCTTTAAGATTGCACTGACCTTCTGAGACATACTAACCTTTGAAATTCCCAGTTTTTTCGCCAGTTCTACCTGCTTCATACCATCAAAGTAGATGGACTTGATAATAAACTGTTCATGTTCTGACAGCTTTGCGATATTCTGATGCAATTCTGCAGATTCAGCCTGCAGAATTACCAGATCTTCTACGCTCCGCTGGCACTCATCCGGTAAATCCTGCACTCCGATTCCATCTGTATTCTCACTGAAAACACAGTCCAGAAGCTCTGTCCACTTTGTTTTTCTTGTCATGGTTTCTGGGTCTTCCGGCTGCCACTTTTTACTTCTGTAAACTTCATTACGGTAAGCGGAAAGCATTGCCTTGGCTACCTCTCTGGTTATTTCATAAAATTTCCCATCAACTTTTGCATAAAATTTGTCATTGAATTTATATGGATGCTCTACATACATCGTCCGTTCCTCCTGAATTTGAAATCTGTTTCGTGTTCCAAATTCAAGAGCGGAGGGGACCGGCTCCTTCTGATGCCTCTGATCATGCGTACTGATTTCCTTTCAGGCCACCAGATCAGGCAGACCTGTGGCTTATTGGCCGGAAATCAAAATTTCAGGGCAACAAAAAAAGCCCCTCCGGGGTGCTAACCCGAAAGAGCTTTTCTAATAATCATATGAAGTTTTCCTGCTGTTCTTTTATTTCCAGCATAATCAGTATAACAGTTCAAAGTATCAGGGGTATCTCAAATACCTGCCGTAAAGTATCACTGATTCCTATAAAAGTATCATCATTTGATACTTTTTAAATTGACATAAAAATACACCGGAACTCACCAGCCCGATGTATGATCTTCCTATTTATTTAATGTGCCATGATCTTTCTCATGTTGAGCAATCGCCTGACGAATCAGATACAGCACTTCTCCATTGATAGAACGCCCCTCAAATTCAGCAAGACTTTTCAGTTTTCCGTGCGTCTCAGAATCAATCCGAAGACCAAGATGTTTATCTTTTTCCATATGGCTTCCTCTCCATTTGATAAGTACAAAATAAGTTCATAATACGAGTACATTTTAAGTACAAAACATGGTAAAATGGTTTAAATGAACTTGTTTTAAGTACACTATATTTTATTATTAGGGGAGAGCATCAAAAATATGAAGAAAGAAAAGCGATATTATCAAATCCGAATAGATTATTTCTGGCTTTCCATACTGGCAGTCATAATTGTTATCTCCATAATCATCGCATATTATGCCTCTGCCCATGAGCAGACATCTTCCCAACCAGTATCTACTAAACACCGTGCTGACATTGATGTAACTTTTGACGATCTGCGCTCATCCCTGGAAAACACATCAGAATGTTATCTATGCGGAAATGCGGAAGAAAGCCTGATGAGCTACTTTAGAAACTTTGACACTATTGGATTGATCTCGCTGAATGACTGGTATGTGATTGATTTTCCACTGAAAAATTACGATGAAAATGGAAATGAGGTAGAAAGTGCTACTTCAACTTCATTCCTCTCTGGGAATACAGGTGAAATATCTTATTCTTCAGACGGAACTCCAAGCCGTGGTATGGCAAGCATAGATGTGACGTTGCCGGAAAATTATGAAATTGATACTAACATGCTGGAAAACCATTTATGCCAGAATTGCCTAAGTAAAGTTGCAGCTTCATTAGAATACAGAAAGACGGACGGAGAAAATAAAGAAGCTATTCCATTGTGCATAGTTGATTTCAAGACATTGGAAATTTACTCACTACAAGATTACTGGAGAGCATATTTTGTCCGAGACTATTATGTAGAAATGGATTTTGATGATAATATAGTAAGAACAGAAGTATTTTACTTGCCAGAACGTATATAACAAATATGGGAAAGAGGTGATACTATATGGGAATAATTAAATATTTTAGAAAAAAATACTGGGAAGCAGCCATTTTCAGGGGTGGGCGGCGCATACCATTTAGCTGCGATGGCTTGACAGCTGTTCCTGATAGAGCCTATGCACTGTTTACAGAAAAAGAATTGGAAAAAATTTACAACGATAGAAATGAATTTTATAAGAAGCTAATGCAGATGATTGATTCATATTAACAAAAGGTCAATCAAAATTTTATTTGTTACATAAATTAAAAGGTAAATATGTTCAAACATAAGGCCTCGGAATCTTAATGATTTCTGGGATTTTCTATTATTGAGATAAGGCTATTTATAGCAATTTAAACCGAATTATGATAACATAAGGCAAAGATAAATCGTTGTTTGGCGATTTAGTAAAGCCCGATAGATTAATTTTATAGGGAACAGAAAATTTAAATGTATCGTATTAGGAGATGAAAAAATCGAGATGAAATATAAAGAATATAAGGATAATTATGAATATATGTACGAACTTTCTGCGTACTTGCTTTCGTTTTCGGATACCGTACAATATTTATACAATGAATCGTCAAGAGAGGAGGCAACAAGGTGACTTCTTTAACCATAGAACAAAAAAGAGTGGACATATACCCAAGCGCAAAGCCGGGCAGCCCAGTTATCTATCTCAACACCTTTTCCAATGCCGTTAACAGTGTGTATAAAAACCTGATGGCGCTCGGCTGCCCAGATTTCTGTCTGGTGGCGGTCAGTAAGCTGAAATGGGATCATGACATGACACCGTGGTATATGGGGCCGATCTCTAAACACGATACGCCCTGCACCGGTGGTGCGGATGATTACCTGAAACTGCTTCTGGATGAAATTATGCCGGAAGCGGAAGCGCTCCTTCCCGGTGCGCCCGCCTGGCGGGGCCTCGCCGGTTACTCGCTGGCCGGGCTGTTCGCCCTCTACGCTCTCTACCAAACGGATGTGTTTGCCCGCGCAGCGAGTATGTCAGGTTCCTTCTGGTTTGAGGGCATCATGGAATATGTGTGCTCCCATGAGATGAAGCGCAAACCTGACTGTCTGTATTTTTCTCTCGGAGACAAGGAGAGCTCCACCGATAATCCGATTTTGAACGTTGTGCAGCAGAATACGCAGGAGATAGAAACACTGTGCCACGGGAAAGGCATCGAAACCACCTTCGTACTGAACAGTGGCAGCCACTATCAGGCGTGCAACAAGCGCACAGCGGCTGGCATTCACTGGATATTAAATAGATAAACCGACAAGGAGATAAAACGATGGATACGATTTATTCGCTTTTTCAGAAAGTAGTTAAAGAACATGAAAATGCCCCAGCTATCATTGAAAACGACCGCACCATGACTTTTGGAGAGCTGTCCAACATGGTGGATATGATCACGTGCAGCTTTCCGCAGGAAGTACACAGCATCGGCATCGTCATGCGTCACCGAACCGAGATGATTGCCTCGATTCTGGCGGTACTCAAATGCGGCGGCCGATATGTCCCAGCCGAGCCGGATTTTCCCACCGGGCGCATCCATGACATGATGACCGAGGCACAGGTGGATTTTGTGCTGACGGAACACGCCTTTGCGCCCAAACTGAGCAGTTTCCCCATCCGCTATACAGATTGTGAGATCTGCGGCGTGGAGACGCCCTCCTGGAAGCGCAATGCCATCGAAGACCCGGAACGCCCCGCCTATGTGCTGTATACGTCAGGTACCACCGGGCGGCCCAAAGGTGTCTGTGTCACCAACCGCAATGTTTGCCATTATGTCCGTGCCTTTGCCAACGAGTTCCATCCCGGCCCCGGTGATGTCATGCTGCAATATTCCGTCTGTTCTTTTGACATCTTTGTGGAGGAAGTGTTCACCAGTCTGCTGAATGGTGCCGCTCTGGCCATCCCCGCTGACGAGGATAAGGCCGACATCCATGCATTGATGGCTTTTGTGGAACGCCACCATGTGACTATGATCAGCGGCTTTCCGTATCTGCTGGCAGAAATGAACCACCTGTCTGTCATTCCGTCCTCTCTGCGGCTGCTTATCAGCGGCGGCGATGTGTTGCGGGGCGTTTATGTGGATCACCTGCTGAACAAAGCAGAGGTTTACAACACCTACGGCCCCTCCGAGACAACGGTCTGCGCCTCCTATTACCGTTGTAATAGTGGAACTGTGCTGGAGGACGGTACCTATCCCATCGGTCATCCTGTACTAGGTGCGCAAATCAGGATTCTGGATCAGTCTGGCAACGAGGTTGCCAAAGGGCAGACGGGTGAGATTTGCATTTATGGCGGCGGTGTATCTCTGGGCTACATTGGCGACCATGCCGAGGAAAACAGAGCTTTTGAGCGGCAGCCGGACGGTAGCACCATGTACCGCAGCGGCGATTTGGGCTATATCCTGCCGGATGGCAACATTGCATTCCTGCACCGCAAGGACGACCAGATCATGATTTACGGCAAGCGGGTGGAACTTGCCGAGGTGGAGTCCCGGCTCTATCGGTGCAAGGATGTGCAGCAGGCTATTGTCCGGGCTTTTACAGACGAGGATGGACTGTCCTATATGACCGCCTATGTGGTGCCTTCCGACAATAAGCTGAAAGTCTCGGAAGTAAAAAAAGAACTGTCTGAAAATTTGACTTCCTTTATGATCCCAGAGTTCTTTGTGAAGATGAAGCAGATTCCTTTGAATGTCAACGGTAAGCCGGATGTGTCGAAACTGCCGGTGGTAATGAAAGCGGGGGCATTATAATGGAGATTCAGATCCGGCAGGCCACGATCCAGGACCTGAATGTATTGATGCAATGGCGAATGGAAGTCTTGCATGAGGTATTCTCCATCCCCTCGGAGCGGTCTGTAACAGAGCTGGAATCGGAAAATCGCCGCTACTATCAAACAGAACTGCCGCAGGGCGGACATATTGCCTGCTTTGCCTACGTAGGGGAGGAAATCGTCGGCTGCGGCGGGATATGCCTCTATCATGAGATGCCCTCACCGGACAATCTAAACGGGAAATGTGCCTACCTGATGAACATTTATACCCGGCCGCAGTTTCGCGGACACGGCATAGGGAACAGAATCGTCAGGTGGCTTGTAGAGCAGGCTCGTCAGCGGCATATTTCAAAAATTTATCTTGAAACCTCAAACAAAGGCAGGCCGCTGTATCAAACAATCGGTTTTGCCGATATGAAGGATATGATGAAACTGTCCCGTGAAAAATAAGCAAAATCAAAGGAGCATACATACAATGGAGCCAATCATCTGAAACGTTGAAGTAAAAAGCGTCCTCACAAAATCCAATTTGCCTGTGAGTGATTATTCGGTCAATCCTTATGTGGGCTGTGGCCACGGCTGCAAATATTGCTACGCATCTTTTATGAAGCGTTTTACCAATCACCCGGAGCCCTGGGGAGAGTTCATAGACGTTAAATTTTGGCCGGAAATCAAACACCCGGAGCGGTATGCAGGGAAAGAACTGTTTCTCTGTTACGTGACCGACCCATATCAGCCGCTGGAGGAAACCGCCTGCCGCACCCGCGCCATTTTGGAGCAGATGCAGGGCAGTGAATGTAGCCTCAGTATTGCTACCAAGTCTGACCTGGTGCTGCGTGACCTTGACCTCATTAAAACATTCCCCAATGCGCGGGTATCCTGGTCGATCAAACACACTGGACGAAGATTTTCGCGCTGATATGGACAATGCAGTGAGCATTGAGCGGCGGCTGGCCGCTATGAAAGCATTCCATGATGCTGGTGTGCGCACCACCTGCTTTATCTCGCCGATTTTCCCCGGCCTCACCGACCTGCCCTCCATCATCCACCGGGCGAAGAATCAATGTAATTTGGTCTGGCTGGAAAACCTAAACTTGCGGGGCGGTTATAAGAAAACGATTTTTGACTATATAACGGAAAAACATCCAGACCTGCTGCCGCTGTACGATACCATTTACAATAAAAAAGAACGCAGCTACTGGTCAATGCTGGATGCGCAGATGCGGCAGTTTTGCCAAGAGGAAGGGCTACTGTATGTCCAGGATGATGATTCCATCAAACGCCCGTTCAACGATCCGCCTATCGTGGTCAATTATTTTTTCAACGAAGAGATTATCCCTCGGCCAAAATGCAGAAGAACAGGTAATCAAAACTATATAGTAACATGCAGAAAGCTAGAAGTTGTAGAGGTGAGGTTATGAAACGCGCAGAATTAGAATCAGACATATAACGCCGAGACAGATTATCCGTGGCTCAAATATCCGAATTATGAGGTGTTCCGGCATTGTAATAATCGGAAGTGGTTTGCTCTGATTATGGATGTACCAAAGAACAAGCTGGGGCTGCAAGGCGAAGAAATGCTGGAAGTGGTCGATTTCAAATGTGACCCAATTCTGATTGGCACACTACGAGAGGAACCCGGCTTCTTCCCGGCGTATCACATGAGCAAGGATAGCTGGATTACTGTTGCACTGGATGTGCAGCGTATCAGATGACAAAATCAAAATGTTGCTTGATATGAGTTATGAAGCAACGATACCCAAAACATGCAAAAAGAGATACTGATAAATTCCAGTTTGCATATTTCTTAAAAAGATGTATGATATAAAAAAGCTCAGGAGGTTCAAATGAAATCACATAAATACTGGTCTATCGGTGCACTGGTTTCCATGATCGGAACTTGCTACACCGGCTACAAGGATATGAAATCAGCTCATAAATATTTTGCATTCAGTTCACTGATTTGTATGGCTATGGCCATTTACTCAGGTCATAAAATGATTTCTGGCAAATCCAGAAAAAAGAAAGAAACTGCAGCTGAAGAATCTGCGGAATAATAAGAGGAATAGGGGAGTATTCCATTATATATAAGCCTGATGGAAAGGGGAGATTCCATCAGGCTCTTTCAAATCTACTCTTCCGTTTCTGGAAAAGATGGCTTATATCGTTTGTTTGCAGACTGTGGCACTACGATTTCAAAAAAATAATATCCCATATACCGGAGAGCTGCTTTTTTCTTTCGATAAAAACTTGCCCGGCTCATCCCCAGTTCAAGCATAATTTCCATATCTGTCATTTTTCTGTGCCTGCAGAAGCAGCCATAAAGCACATCATAATATTCTGTTCCAAAATTCGGCGTAAAATATTTTACCAGTGTCATTGCCCGGTTGACCATATCACAAAGTCCATAGATTAGAATGATATTGTTTACTTCTTTTTTCAGTTTTCCTAAATTCATGCGGTAATCATAGGCATCCATATACTGAAGGGCATAGGCCATATTCTCATTGATCTTTTCCTGACACTCTTGCTCTAATTCATCCAAAACCATCTGATTTTCCAAAATCAAATCCTGATAATTGTTCATCAGTGCTTTCATCTTTTCATAGTACAGATCCATTCTCTCTTCTGTATGTTGTGCTGCATTTAATGTAATTTCCTTAAACGATCTAATCGCATAATCTCTCTCTGTCATTATCAAAATCTCCTTTTTTCGTATTGAATCGTCTTTCTCTGACGTTCTACACTCCCATCCCTGTGATTTTGACGGAAGCTCAATAAGAATTATTCTTGAGCAGAGCCACATCTGCATGGACAATATAGTGGGCATATTGTTTCATGAACATAGATGTAATGCCCTTATATGTCAATCTGAAAAGAGCAAAAGGGAAAGGTCAGCTCTTTTGCAGATCCTATTTTCTTTCTTAAATCTTTACGCACTCTTGCGCTCCATAAACCACTTATCAAATTCATAATATAAATGGCATTCCTTACCATCTACCATTACAGTATACATAATTCCTGTACCACCCGCTTTCCGGCTGGCACAACGTTCTTTCGATTTTACTTTATCAATTAAATATTTAGTTCCATCTTCCCAAATAAATTCTATTGGCATCATTGCGCCTTCTGTGCTGAATTTTACAATGACTTCTACATAAACTTTGTTATCATTCAAAGCACTTACCTCCCATTGAAATATCCAACTGGATGAACGGTGTGGGATCCCTGTGCATCCAGGCTGGATAATATTTTATCCTGATACATAAATGCTCTCTGGACACTGTGATATCCAAACCGTCGCCTGATATCATCTACTGCCCTGTCTAACTTCTCCTGTTTTTCCCGGCGCTGCTCATTCATAAATAAATCTAACTGCACCGGAACCTGCCCCATAACCAGATCATCTGCACGGATTCCAAGACTTCTGATTGGACGAGGCCAATGATAGTTCTCTCTAAAAAGCTGGTATGCTGCACTCATTATCTCATCTGTAATGTCGGTCGGATCCTGCAGCTTTCTTTGCCTGGAGAAATGAAATAACCCATTATCACGAATCGAAATTGACACTACATTACATTTAAAACCATGTTTCCGCAGTCTGGCTGCGACACTTTCTGCCAATGCCATCAGAATAATCTGTACATCCTGATCATTTTCCAGATCTCTGGGTGTCGTTGTACTGTTGCCAATAGACTTTATCGGTGCCTGATATCCTTCTACTGAAACTGGCGAATCATCCCAGCCATTCGCAAATGAATAAATGACAAGTCCCATTTTCCCAAGCTGCCGTTCCAGAAAACTTGGATCTGTTCTTGCCAGTTCTCCGATTGTGCGAATACCATATTTCTGTAAAGTTCTATTCGTTGATCTTCCTACATATAGAAGATCTGATACCGGAAGTTTCCAGATTAGTTCACGATAATTCGTCCGATTAAATTCTGTAATTCCATCAGGCTTTTTATAATCGCTTCCAAGTTTTGCAAAAATTTTATTCCAGGAAATTCCAATGCTTACCGTAATACCCAGTTCTTTCTTTACCCTTCTGTTAATTTCTTCTGCAATTTTTCTTCCGTCACCTTTCAGTGAAAAACTATCAGTTACATCAAGCCAAGCTTCATCACATCCATACGGTTCAACTTGATTCGTATATTCCGAATATATTTCTCGCAACATTGAGGAAAATTTCAAATATAAATCCATCCTCGGAGGCACAAATATCAAATCCGGGCAAACCTGCTTTGCCTGCCACAATGCCATGCCAGTCTTAACGCCGCTTCTCTTCGCAATATAATTCGCCGTCAATACAATTCCATGCCTCGCTTCAGAATCTCCTCCTACAGCTAATGGCTTACCAACATATTCTGGATGATAAAGCATTTCCACACTAGCATAGTCGGGTAAGAGAAGAGCATTACTGTCCTTCCCTCCCCTAAGAACCGTACGTGATAGTTTCCCATCATACGG